>JAFGTU010000283.1 GCA_016933985.1 Sedimentisphaerales bacterium
ATCTGTCGGTCGGGCAGGTCGGCATTAGCGGCGCGGCGCCAAGAACGGTAGCCGGATGGGCAAGAGCCGACTCAACGGTGATAAGCGACTGGACGAATGTCTTCGGCTTCACGGGGCCTGCCGGCACTAATGGACATTTCGATATCGAGGTCGTCGGCGACTCGACCGGCACCGATCCGGGCTACGGCATCCACTGTTATAATTGGGAGAGAAACATTTTTGTCGGTATCGATTTGGAGTGGCATCATCTCGCCGCCACGTACGATGGGGCAACGATAAAATGGTACGGCGACGGCAGACTCATCGGCAGCGCAGCGAACGCCATAAGCACGCCCGACAACGTCCAGATCGGCAAGCGAGTGGACAACGACCACTTCTTCCCCGGCCAAATCGACGATGTGCGCATCTACGATTATCCGCTCAGTGATTCGGCCATCGGGCAGATGGGCCGGGCGAAAATCGCCACGAATCCGAGCCCAGCCGACGCATCCGCAGTCGCGCCCTTGGTCACCGGCTCAAACGTGTTCTTAATTCTTGACTACACCCCCGGCGGCAACGCCCTTACGCACACCGCCTACTTTAGCGAAAATCGCAACGATGTGTTGAGCCGCGACGGTGCGCACAGCCTTGGCAGTCCGCCGCTCTGGCCCGGCGTTGATCCCGAGGCGTTTGTCGTCGGCTACGATGACCCGAGCATACCGGCCTTTGCAAGGGCCCCTCTTGTCCGCGGCAGGACTTACTACTGGGCCGTCGATGAGTCTGACGGGTCAACAACCTGGCCCGGCCAAGTTTGGAGCTTCACCGTAATATCGCATGAGGCGTGGAACCCATCCCCGACTGACGGCGAAGTATTTGTCGCTGTTGACCCGAGCGTTACGCTTGGCTGGAGCCTCGGCGACCTTGATACCGATGACTACACGGTGAGCTACCTGGTATATCTCGGCACGGACAAAGCCGCCGTGACGAATGCCACCACCGCATCACCGCAGTATGTGGCCGAGGTTGGTGCGACGACCTGCATCCGCATCGGTTTTAACTATGACACCGAGTACTACTGGCGCATCGATACCAAGCTAACGCCCGACGGTTCTCCTCTCGACTCTACCGTCATAACCGGCAGAGTCTGGAGCTTCACCACGGCTCCGCGGGGCCTCGGCCAAGTCCTCCGCGAGTGGTGGATGGACATAGACGGAGACGATGTGGACGACGTCAAGAGCGACCCGAGATTTCCGGATTACCCCGACGCCACCGGTTTCCTCGGCAGCTTTGAAGGTCCGACCAATTGGGACGACTACTACGGCAGCCGAATCCACGGCTGGCTCTACGTCAAGAGCTCGGGCCAATACACATTCTGGATTTCCAGCGACGACGAAAGCGAACTCTGGCTCAGCACAGATGAAGACCCTGCTAACGCGAACCTCATTGCCTTCGAGGATAGTTGGAGCACCGCGAGGGATTGGCAGACCGGCAACGAGCAGTCCGAACACATCTGGCTCGAATCCGGAAAGAGGTACTATATCTCCGCGATCCACAAAGAAGATGGCGGAGATGACAACGTCGCCGTTGCCTGGCAGGGACCTGATTCGCAAAACGTCCTTCAAATCATCCCGGGCAGCCATTTGAAGCCATATGTGCCTATATATGCCCACGGGCCTGGTCCAGCCCATGGTGAAGTCGATGTGCCACTTAATGTAACGCTCACCTGGATACCAGGCGTGGATGAAAGTACGCTAAGCTCTTACGCGACACAGCGCGTCTATTTCGGAACGAATCCGGCGGCTGTCACAAACGCCGGCACATCATCGCCGGAGTATAAGGGGCCTCCCTCTGGGGCCGGTCGGTACGGGCCTCTAACGCTCGAGTACTACACAAACTACTACTGGCGCATCGATGGCGTAAACAGCTCTACAGGAAAGCTCTACAAAGGCCCCGTATGGTCCTTCAAAGCTGTCTATAATCCCGCAAATGTTATCGACGCCGGCCTGCTTGCCTGGTACAAGCTCGACGGCGACGCATCCGACTCATCCGGCTATGGCCGCGACGGCACCGAAATGAACCGGCCATTCTATGTAGCCGGTTACGACGGCCAGGCAATTAGCCTCGACGGAGTTGATGCCTACATTGACTGTCAAAGCGCAGGGTTTAACGCCACAGAAGCCATCACCATTGCACTGTGGATGAATCACCGCTCCGGCGGACCGACCGATGACAGAGCAATGTTCAGCCGGGGAGGCGGCTGGGAAGACTTCGGATACACATTCTGGCATTGTTCCGCCAGCAACGTCCGCGCGGAATTGCAAGGCCCGAACAACAAGAAAGAGGTGATTGCCGCGCCGCCCCCCGACAACGAATGGCACCACGTTGCGTTCACCTGGCCCACACCGGGCACTACAAGAGCTATCACCGTCTATATAGATGGGCAGGCCGCAGCAAGCGGCGATTTCACGGGACCTATAGGTCTGTCCTCCTATGACCTGAGAATCGGGGACTACTCCGGCAGTTCCGACTACGACAGGCACTTTGACGGGCTGCTTGACGATGTCCGCCTGTACGACTATGCCCTCAGCGCACAACAGATCGTCCGCGTATTCAGGACCAATCTTGCCTGGGCGTTGAACCCCAGTCCCAAGAATGGTGCCAAAGGCGTATCGAGGCAGCCTACTCTTACCTGGACGCCCGGTGATTATGCGCCGCCGACGAACGGACACTACGTGTACTTCGGCGACGATCCGGATGCGCTATCCCTGGTGGCAACGCTGCCGCAGCCTCAGAGCCCCAATAGCTGCTCTCCCGGTCCGCTTGATTTGAATACGACTTACTACTGGGTGATCGGCGAGGCCAACGGGGGCGATATGGACCTCGGACGCCTCTGGTCCTTCACGACGACAGACTATATCTCAGTCGATGATATGGAGGCGTACGTCTCCTACACCAATCCCGCAGGCCCCCACATATTTGGGGTCTGGCGCGACGGCGTCGGTGACTGCGGCTCCGTTAATGGCAACGGGAGCGGGGCGTTGGTTAATGAAAACGCCTCGCCCGTCCTCTCCGGCAGCCAGTCGATGAAATTTGAATACGACAACGACGGCATGGCGTTTAACCCGTGCAGTACGTCCCAGACTTCGAGGACATGCTACTCCGAGGCCGAAGCGCAGATTGCCAATCTGCCGTCTGCCGTCGGCTCGAACTGGAATCTCGCGCGCGCTAGGGCGCTGGTGATTCACTTCTACGGAGACCCGGCCAATGTAATCGAACCGGTTGACCCCCTTTGGGTCGAGCTCAAGGACCCCGTCAATAGCGCTAAGGTCGTATATGGGGCCTATGAAGGCGAAGATACTCAGCATCTTACCGAGCAATTCTGGCACGATTGGATGATCGATCTGGCCGACTTTACCGGTGTCGATGTAACAAATCTCGTGAGTATCGCCATCGGCGTCGGCCAGGAAGAAGCCGCTACGTCTAATGGATCGGGCACGCTCTACTTCGATGATATCTGCCTGTACGCATCCAGATGCCTGCCCCAGCGTGCAAGACCCGCTGCCGATTTCGACGACAATTGCAGGGTTGACCACATAGACGTCGCAGCCCTCTTTCAAGACTGGCTTGTCGGCGATTTGCCGGAAACGGCATGGAGCGGTCCTTGGCAGAGTGTCGACGTCGGCGACACCAACCCCGCCGGCAGCTTTGTTGACCTCGGAGGCGATGCCTACTCGATCACGGCCGATGGCGACGATATATGGAACCAGGCCGATGCCTTCCATTACGCTTATCAGCCGATCTCCGGCGATTGCCAATTGACCGTCCGCGTTACCGGTATAGGCGGCCCAAGCACAAACGAGTGGAGAAAGGCCGGAGTTATGATCCGCGAAACACTCCAGGACGATTCGCCTCACGCCTTTATGACCGCAACCGCAGGCGGTGGAGGCGGCGTAGCCTTCCAGTGGCGCCCAGGCGCCGGAGAAGACTCATACTCGGCGAACACGCGAACCGGAATAACCCCGCCCGTGTGCCTCAGAATCGTTCGGATTGGAGATACCTTCCGGGGCTACCTGCTCCAAAACGGCAAATGGATCCGCGAGGGTGAGCCTGTGACCATCCCTATGGGTGAAAATGTCTATATCGGAATGGCCGTAACGTCGCACTCCGACGGCCAGCTCGCCACCGCCACATTCGACCGGGCCTGCCCCGATGTGCCCCTTCTTATCGACCTCCACGAGGATAGGAGGATCAACTTCCTCGACTATGCCTCGCTTATGACTGAATGGTTGGACACCATATTCTGGCCGTAACACCTCAAGCTGCGAACCAACCGCGACCCTTACCTTGCCCCTCAGGGGGTGCCCCTTGTGGAGTAGCCTTTGGGCCCGTCGGCACGTTCTTATGACAGTGCTGTACTATCCAACGTCGTAAATGTTTGTAATAGCTACACTTATAATTGCGATGCCGGTGAAGGCGGGAGCATTGTAAGAAAGCCCCGAAGCTGGACGATTTTCTTCTTGACAAAACGACTAAGGTGGGGTATCTTAATGAATGTCAATGTCTTGCAGTTATGGCTGACGGCGGTATCTTGAAAGGTCTTGAACGAGAAGGGTACAAGCCATAGTGGTTCTTATCTTATCGACGATTGCTGGCGCCCATTTCTGAACATTCTTGGCTTATGGTAGGAGTGACGTTATGAAAAGCACAAGAGGCAGGTTACTGGTCTTGTTGTCGTTGGTTTGCTTGGTGGCAAGCGTGTCTTCTACAGCCTGTGCGAGTATTATTGCCTACTGGCGGTTCGATGACGTAGGAGATGCGGACATAGAGCAGTGGGGTCCCGTCGCCGCCGGGAATCCCTTGCCGGATTCCGACGGCCATACTGTCTGGCGCAAGGCGGCGCACGATCACTCCGGTAACGGCAATCACCTTACCACCTGGGATTATGCCTGGGCCGGCTACAAGTGGACCAGTGATGTGCCCTCAGCCACTCTGCCTTTGACCGGTGCTGCGAATGGACTGAGCATTCAAAACGGAGGTGGTTATCC
>JAFGTU010000284.1 GCA_016933985.1 Sedimentisphaerales bacterium
GAATCGGGGGAGTCGGGATAGGCCCAGGGCATCGTCTCAAGCGTGAAATAGGTTCTCGTGGGCTTGACGTCGTCGATGATTCCGCGTGTTGTCTCGACTATTATCTCGAAGGCTTCCTTTGTGAGGTTTTCGGGCGAGGGCCCGTCCCACTGCGAACCCCTGGAACCGGCAATATTGACGCAGCAATTTGCGGCGATTCGGTCAGCCAGGGCCAAGTGGCTTCGGCACTTTGCCAGGGCTTCATTGCGGGTTTTTTCATCCGGACTGATTGGGTTGCTCCAGGCGCCCACTTCTGCGATGACAATGTTAGCCTGTTGTGCTGCTTTGGCGTAGGCTTTGACGAGATCATCGGTTGCATCAGGTCCAATGGGACAGTATGCGGCGCTGTAGCCGAGTTTCCTAACTGCCTGGGCCCAGGCGTCTGGGTCGTCAAGTTTGCCGAAAACAGGTCCTCCGAGTCTAACGGCGTGGGTCTTTCCTTGTTCGCCCGATAATCTCAAGGCCGAGGCGGAGACCAGCGTGGCTGCCCCGAGAATTGATTTCTTCAGGAGGTCGCGTCTTGCTATTGAATTGTTTGAATTGCTTGGTCTTGGCATTGTTCGGTATCCTTATTGCATAATGAAGCAATCTATAAATCATTGTCCTAAGCAGTGATGGCAAAGAGACTTGTTTATGATAGCCGATAGAGTCGATGAGTTCACGACAAATTCGGGTTTGGGCCTCCTGTGCCGAACAAATTGTACAGAGTTAGGCTTGCTTATGCGGTTTGTTTTGCTATAATGATTGTCAGTGTGTTGTGTTTGCTAGAGAATCCGCTGCCGAAGAGCAGGCGCGGGATGCTATTAGATCAAGGGAAAAGGTGAGATTCGAGGTATTCAAGAACGGTGGGCTTGTTGAGAAGTTCACACCGTGCGGTGCGTACGTTTTCGGGACGGACGGCATTAGTATCCGTCGAACCGAGATTGACTTTGAAAAAGGCGTCATCGGGTGTGTCAAGCCCAATCTGGAGACTGCGGGTCTGGCGTTGTTGTGGCCGATTGAGGGCTTTGGGAAGATTCTTCTTTCCACGACGTGTCTTCCCGACAGGGAGCGGCCGTATAACCTCAATGTGGAAATAGCTCGTGCGAAGCTCATGCAGATAGTCGATAAGCGTGAGGACTGGGCTTTTCTGCCGAGCACAAAGAGATTCGACCACGATTCGAAGGAGGCCCAGAGTCTGTTCATTCAGGCGATTCAGAACATATCGAATCCGGTTGTGGCGTCGAGGCTGGCGGATGAATCCCTGAAAAAAGTGATAGTTTTGGCCGAAGATTTGGCGAAAGGTCAGGCCGAATCGCTCTTTGCAGGCAGGGTGGGCAATCATGGTTTCGGTCGAGGCTGCTTAGGCTGCCAAATTGACCCGCAGCAGGTGGACAATGCCAAGTATATTGAAAGCCTGCTTGATCTGTTTGGATCGGTGATGATACCGATCAACTGGGCTGAGATGGAGCCCAAGAGGGGCGGGTATAACTTCACGCGGACGGACGCCTGCATCAACGCTTTGGCCAAGAGGAAAGTGTCGATCAGCGCGGGCCCTTTGCTGTGTTTTTCGAGAGTGAATCTTCCGAAATGGCTTGTGACGAGCGGGGCCAATTTCGAGAAGATTCGGGAAGTTGCATATCAGTTTATTACAGCAGTGGTTGCTCGTTACGGGGCTTTCGTCCGGACTTGGAATGTTGTTAGCGGGTTGAATGTCTATAATCATTTCGCCTTCAGGTTCGAGGAGATACTTGAGATGACACGTGCGGCCACGATGGCCGTCAGGCAGGCCAGCGAGCGGGCATTGAAGATTATTGAGATTAGCAATCCCTGGGGCGAATACTATGCCACGGTACCGAACAGTATTCCGCCTTTGGTCTATATGGACATGGTTGTTCAGAGTGCCGTGAGCTTCGACGGGTTCGGTCTGCAGATGCGCTTCGGGCGCAACCAAACCGGCATGCATGTGCGTGACATGATGCAGATATCGGCGCTGCTGGACTATTTTGGGCCGATATCGAAGCCGTTGTATATGACAAATGTTGCGGTTCCGAGCCGAAGCGGGCCGGGTTCCCACCATGGAGACGTGGCCGGCGTATGGCACGACAAATGGGACCAGCGGCGACAGAGTGAGTGGATAGACCAGTTCTATAAGATAGCTTTAAGCAAGCCGTTTGTTGATTCTGTGACGTATTCGAGCCTTACGGACCGCAAGAACAGCACGATCATCGACAGCGGGCTGTTGACGTCTCGGCTCGAGCCCAAAGAATCGTGTGATACGTTAAAGAGATTGCGCGATGCTATTTTTATGCATTAAGTAAGGCATGTTTGGGGCGGGGAGCGGATTTGTCGGGCAATATGGCTGTCGATCATTCAAGGCTGTTTATTTGGGGCGACGGCGAGAGGATTCAATCGCTTGGATTTGTGATAAGCACGTGGCTTTGTGCCGTTCTTTGTACGGTTTTCCTTGCCCGCTTTCCCGGCGGCAGCCACGTCGGCGGGCTTGCATTGGATAGTCGGGTCAATCCGAACGAAGCGCCGATATCGAGTCTGGTCAGGCTGCCGGGCATAGGCGTCTCTAAGGCCGCGGCGATAGTGGCCTACAGGGACAGCTTCAGGCAGGATGACGCCCAAGGCAGGGCTTTCAACGATTGCAACGATCTGCAAAAGGTCAAGGGTATAGGTCCTAAGACGGCTGGAAGCATCTGCGAATATCTGAAGTTCGATTGATGCCAGAAGGTATTACGCATGCAGGGGAAGTGCGAGGAGCATGGTAGTGCTAATAGCACTATTTGCTCTTTTCCGGCCCCGGCGGCATGTGGTCCTTCAGGTAGCCTGTCAGCAGCTCGTAGAGATGGCGCGTTGTGCCGTCGCCTTCGCTTATACTATGGCTGCGATTCGGATACGCCATCATTGAGAAGTACTTATTGTGCCTGACCAATTCGTTGATAAGGGCCGCGCAGCTTTGGTAATGGCAGTTATCGTCACCGGTGCCGTGAACGATGAGCAGATTGCCTTCGAGCTGATTGGCAAAGGTTATCGGCGAACCGTTTTTGAATCCTTCCTCATTGTCGTCGAGCAGGCCCATGTACCGTTCCTGGTAAATCGTATCGTAGAACCGCTGATCGCTGATAAACGCAATCGCTATTGCGGTATGATACAGTTCCGGGTATCTGAAGATTGCATTTAGACTCATCGATCCTCCGCCGCTCCAGCCCCATACCCCGATCCTCTCGGCATCGACGTATGAGCGGCTCTTGATGATAGCCCGCGTCGCGGCGGCCTGGTC
>JAFGTU010000285.1 GCA_016933985.1 Sedimentisphaerales bacterium
ACACAAAACCAGTTCACCCTAATTAGGGACTCATAAAGCCAGTGTACAAAAGCACTTAGAAAGCGCCAGAAAAAAATTCCACACCCAGACATATAGTATAGCTGACTATAAGAACCACTACTTATAGATATCCTCTTTCTTATGGTTTCTCCCGAGCCCGACGAGGAAACCGCCCGTTTCTCACTGCCGAAAGACACATATCTCAACTACCAAGCCAAAATTATACATGAATCTAATGCACAATAAAAGAAGAATTTCCCCTTCGGGCTCCCTGCCGAAGCGCACATTTATGGTCGCGTACTGGCAGAAAGCTGATCACCTGGATATAATTTGATAATGGAAGTATCTATCGTCATACCAGCGTTCCAGGAGAGCGGGAAAATCGCCCGCGACATCGAAAAGGCTACTCAATTCCTCGATGGCAGCCATATCAAGGGGGAGGTCATTGTCGTTGACGACTGTAGCACTGACAAGACCGCTCAGGTAGCCCGTAGCACGGAGGTTCCGCCATCCGTAGAGGTCAAGGTCATTAGCTACCAGCCCCATCGAGGCAAGGGCTACGCCGTCCGGACGGGAATGAACGCCTCCACCGGCGAATACGCAATGTTCGCCGACTCGGGACTCTGCGTCCCTTATGAAGATGCTCTGCGAGGACTTGAGTTATTGAAAGCCAATACTTGCGATATTGCCCACGGATCGAGAAAAATGTACGGCTGCCATATCGAAAAGCCCCAAAGCATCTACCGCCGAATCTGCTCAAAGATCTTCCACTGGTTCGTAATCCACGACATGAAAGTCCCCGCCGACTTCACCGACACGCAGTGCGGCTTTAAGATCTATAAAGGCAACGTGGCGAGGCATTTGTACGGCGAGTGTATCACCGACGGATTCACATTCGACATCGAAATCATAATACGAGCCCAAAAGGAAGGCTATCGTATCAAGGAATTCCCCATCGACTGGACTTGCGACCGCGATAGTCGCCTCTCGCCGACGCGCAGCTCTTTCCGCGTTCTATCCGAGCTGCTCGCTATAAGGCGTGCCCTCTCCAATAATAAATAGACCCGCTTCCGTAGCGCCGCCAGCCAATCAACTCGATATCAGCTCATCCCATCGCCCAAAACGCAGAATCTTCTCCTTCTCCTCCAATATCACCATCGCCAGCGCATCCGGATAACGTCGGCAGTACTCCTCGATTTCGTCCGGCTCCATAATCATAAAGGCTGTTGAAAGCGCATCGCCCGTCGCCGCATCCAACGTTGACGACCATGCCGCACGTCTGCCTTTGGCCGGTCTGCCGGTCCGGGGATCCATAATATGCCGGCCCTTCTGAACGCCCGAACCGCTCAATGCCCGCCTCTGAAAATGAAGCTTCGCAAGCGTCCTCTTACCCTTACCCGGATCGCTCATTGTTACCGGCCAGCCCTTCATATCCGCAGGCCCATCGATAGCGAGCACCGAGCTATACCCCCCGTGGATAAGAGCAATGTCGATGCCCCATTCCCGCAGCAAATTCGCCATCTGGTCAACCGCATAACCCTTGCCCATGCCGCCTAAATCAACCTGCACACCTTCGCTTACGACCTCAACCGTATGCTCATCCCCGTTCAATAACAGCAAATCAGTGCCCGCATGCTTGCGCGCGAGGTTCAACTCTTGTTCCCCCGGCGTCCGCGGCTCGCCCTTATCATTCCGCCAGCATTTCAGCAAAGAGCCGATAGTAATATCAAAAGCCCCCTTCGTATCCTCATAAACCCGTCGGCTAATCTCCAGGCACTCGAACGTCGCCAGACCAACCACGAGCCGCTCGTCGAGACGGGCGCTGTTAATCCTCGATATGTCGCTGTTCTCGATGAACCTGCTCAGCTCCGCCTCCAGCCGATCTACCTCATCGAAAGCCGCCGCCGCCGCCTGTTGAGCGTAACGCTCGTCCTCATGAACGACGATGACCTCAAACGCCGTTGCCATCGCCTCGTGACAAAATCGCTTGATCCCTGCAACGGCCCCGCAATCGCTCACAACGTAAGGCTCCTCTGATTTCCGGCTAATCATTTCTCGGATGCCTTCCCTGCCAACTCGTTCGGGTCCGGCGCTGTCGCCGCCTGGCGGGCCTCCCAAAGGTCCTTTCGCACAAAACCAAGCAGTTCGACCTGGGGGCGCAGCCACACATAATAAGGCCTGTCAAACAGGTACACATACATCTGACGCTGCTCGAAAGGAATCGACTCGTCATACAACTTCTCCGCCAAGTCCGCCTCAACCGAGGGCGAGGCCAGAACCACCGGCGCCAGACTTGTTTCCTTCTGCACTTTGTTCGCCCAACGCACGTTCGGATACGACCGAAAATACCACGGCAGGGGCCAGTAGTCGTCACCGGGGCATATCACCTCAATCGGAATGTTGCGTCCATCATTATACACCTCGGCATATTCACCCACGCGCTGCGCAATATCGAAGACTTCAACAGTCGGGTGAGCATAGACGTAAGGATTTCGGCTGTCCGAATAGTATATGTAATTACTCGCATAAGCCTGCCAAAGCAAATGCACGGACCCCTCCAAAAGAAGGCACATCACTATCAAACGAGGCAATACATTAGGCGCCAACCTGACCAGCACAACCGCTCCCAGTCCCGCTAACAGTATCATCCCGTGCAGAAAACCCAACATGCACCACGGCGTCTTGTACCGAATCCCCGAATACAATATGACCATACCAAGCGTATAGAATAAAATAAACCGCAGCAAATCAACATTGGCTGCCGGCAGACCCTTCCGCATCAGCACAGCCGTCCCGCCCACTACCGCAAGCAGCACAATAAGGCCCTCGCTCCAGATAGGCCCCTTGCCGTACCTCGAATAGATCAGCATCTTGAGATAATAATACCACGGGTGCTCGTGAATCCGGTTGTTGCCCGCCCGGTCGAAATACGTTGCGTATATCCGAAATGAATCCAATATGCCGCCTGGATTCTTGAAGAACGATGAGTAAAACAAAACAGAAACAACCGCACCGGCGGCAATCATCGCCACAAAATGCGAAGCCTTCACACACCTGATATCATCCCCGAAACATCCCCTGTGTTCTCGCTGCCGCATGAAAAGCGTTGCCCAAAGCCCCGCCAACATCGCCCCGAACGCAATGATGCAAGTCTCTTTCGTCGCGTGCATAAGTCCGAGACATACGCCCGCCAGAATCGCCCAGATGATGGTCTTGCTCTGCGTAAACCGATACCCGAAGCAAATTGCCCCGAATGTGAAACATACCAGTAGCATTTCCTGAATATAGTATCGGCTGTAGAAAACCATCGCCGGGGAAATCGCCGTCAGCGCCGCCGCACAAACGCACGCCCACCCGCCTAATCCTTCAAGCAGCAGCAACGCAAAAACAACCAGCAGCACCCCGAAGAACATCGGCACAACGCGAACCGTGAACTCCGTCATCTCCGCATACGTCTTCTCCGAGCCCAGCCACGCCGGGACCAAAGTGAAGTAATTCAGCGTCGGCCCGTGGTACTCATCAGGATTATAGACATATTCCCCCAGCTCCAGCAAATCGGCGAACTTGTCGGCGTGAACCGCCTCGTCACCGTGCATCGGGCGCCGCGCCGCACAAGGCAGACGCAGCGCCACTGCAACAATTGTCGCGGCCAGTATCAGCACGCAACATTTCAATTTCATTCTCATTGGGCGGGCTTGCCGTAAACCGCAACTTCAATATAGTGATTCAAGTCGTTGCTCGTATTGCCGTTGCTGTAAAGACGAACATAACGGCCCTTTACCCCCTTGGCGTCGATAAGCTTGCCCTCGTTTGTCTCCGTATAATGCTGGTCCTTGCCCACCCCGAGCCCGGCCGAGTTGTCGATATCATTGTTGAAAATCGTCTGCACGTTGGTGATGAAATCGGCATCGTCCGCAACTTGAACCACAACGTCATAATACACTCTCGCCTGCTTGTGGTAATGCCATACTACAATCGCATAAATACTGTTTACTGTCCCCAGGTCGATAGTCACATGCTGGACAAAAGGCCCAAGCTCGACGTAGCTGCCGTCCGCAGCCTCCTTATCCCCGTCCGTGATCATCTCAATCTCGCCGATAATCGGCTCTTCATCGCTGCTCGAAACTGGCTTGCCGTCGGCGACATTCTTCGTTCCCTTGGGAGCCAGGAACGGCGCACGAGGACGGCCCAATGGCTTCTCTAAGTTATCAACCTTCGTATCCTGAGGAGTCCCCACAAACATCGGCTTGGGCAGCTCAAGCTCAATCGGCTCCATATCACCCGCCGGCTTAACTGCCTCGTTCGCAGGCGCCTTCACCACTTCTTTACCAGCATCCTTCGTAGGAGCTTTGGTTGGCCCCGGTTCCGATTTCTTGCAGGAACAAACAAAGCACAAAGACGCTAAAACCATTGCCAAAACACAAATCTTCAAACTTGAGTTCAACCCTTTTCTCATCGCTTCCTTTTAACCTCAAAAATCCACAATTTCTTGTTACTTACAAACCGTGATTAACACGCGGCAAAACACTGCGTATTCCACCAAACTGAATCTGTCATACTATTAGATTCATGCAGGATTGTCAAGCTCCCACAGAGTTATTTTTCACACGTGCATCCTGCACGAGACCGGCTTCACCGAGCCGCTGGACAAGCCCAAAACCGCCGAATCCGCACTATGAATTGCGCCGCATGGCAAAATGTTTCAAAAAATACCGCCTTCTCATCACTCTCAATCAGATTCCGTCATTTTCCCCCCCCAGAATCGGCCGCTCTACGCCAAAAAAACAGGGATCCGGCACTTGCCGAATCCCTGCTAAAATCTGCAAGCTAATTAAAACTATAGCGAATTCAAACGCCCAAAGCGATTATTAGCTTAATTCTCAACCTTATGCCTTTGCCGGCGGCATTTCAAGAACCTTACCCTCGAGCCCCGCCTTCGCAAGCACAAAATAGAGCACCGCGCCGACAACAAACGCCGCCAGGGGCGCCGCCGGAATCTTCGCACTGGTTACCAAAGGCAGAATGCCCACTACAAATCCGACCGCCCAGGATAGCCAACCGGCAACATTGAAACCGGCCCGCGGACCGGCCCACTTCTGGCCCGCCAGGAAGTAATCAACCATCATAGCGCCGCAAACCGGCCCGAAAGATGCACCAATCACTGTGAAGACCGCGCCGGCCTTGCCCGCCAAACCGGTGACGGCCAAAAGAATGCTAACACCGGCGCCAACGCCGACAGAGACAAACGGGTTTACTTTTGGAAGCGTTGTCTTGAAACTGTTGGCCGCGATGAACGACGAGAAACACGCCGGCGGAAAAGCCGCCACTGCGAGCAGCAGCGCCATCACCTTGCCCGTGCCCGCAGAACCCATCAACCCGCCCATGAAATCGGCGGTAGATGGGTCCATCGCGTATTTGCCCGTTGAGCCGAACGCGCCGGCAGCGATTAAAATAGCAGCGCCTGCCGCAACGAGCGTAGCCAGGGCAATGCCGACCAGCCCGCCCATCCGAACATCTTTCTCGTCCTTGCTGTTCATCCCGAAATCAACGCCTGCCGCTCCCGCCGTGGCGAAGAAACCAACCACAAACGTTATGCTCAACAATATCACGCCAAGGACGCTCAAACCACCGCCCGTTGCGCCTCCCGCAACGGTCCCTGCGGCTACCAGAGCTTTCGCATCGAAATCGCCGATCCCGCCCATAGTTTTCCCCAGCATAATCACAAGGATTGCCAGGGGAATCAGGGGAAGGAACGTAGCGACCTTCGCAACGTACTGGATGCCCTTGAGTCCTACGAACGCAGCAGCAGCAGCCCAGATAATAGCAATCACCTTCCAGGCAATTGCGCTGTCACCGAAGAAAGACGAAATGGCCTTCGACGCGAAATAGGAATTAACGCCAAGCCACCCGAACTGAAGCACACCCATTAGAAAACCAGGCATCAGGAATCCGCCCTGAGTTCCGTATGTCGAGGTGCCGACAACATACAGCGGAAGGCCTGTCTTCATACCGAGCAGACCCGGAACAACGTAAAACAGAAAGTGGCACAGAAGCGCCGCTATGACCAAACCCAGAAGCGCAGCCCCGATGCCCTGACCGAGCACGCCGCCGGGCGCCCCGGCCCCCCCGCCGCTCGGCGCCTGGCTCCAGAACACGAACCACAGAAAAATCCCCGCATACGTCGGTGCCGTGTTCTTGTACCACGGAGCCCTGTTCGCCGCCGGATTCGGCTTGGCCATACTTACATAATCTGGCAGTACTCCATTACTCATAATTCATTCTCCTAACAAAGATACATCGATTATGTTACTCCGGCGCCGCGCCGGATATCCGCGTAATATAGCAGCTAAGCCTCAAATCAACCAGTTTTTTACGCCTCGCGGCAAAAATTGTCCCCGACCACAAATTGCCTATCTTGCCAACGGAATCTCGATTCTCTTGCCGCCTTTCATCGCCGATTCGTGCGCACAGATCCCTGCCATCGTCCAGTTCGCAGCCTTATCGGCATCGACGGTCGATTCTCGCCCCTCGACAATCGCCCGCACAAACTCATGCGTCAAATGCGGATGCGACCCGCCGTGCCCGCTGCCCTGGATAAACGATGTGTGTTCGTGTTCCTCGTCATAGACCCCGTGTCCGGTAAAAGGCGCTATCTCCTTCGGCAGCAGCTTTCCATAATCGGGCACCTCTATCCGCTTGGCGTCCTCATACCCCGAATAAATCACAGGCCCTTCGCCAGCCGTCTGCTCCCACTCAAAAGATAGCTCCGTACCATAAACATCGAAGCTCTCCCGGTACTGCCTGACCGTATTGAACAGCGACCGCGTAACTTCGCACGCAAGCTCCGAGTCGGCCAGCTTCAAAAGAGCCGTCTCGACCGCAAAGGGCGCACCGTACTTCTCGATATAATCCTCCTGTATCCGCCCCGACCCGTAGCACACCACCGATTCGGCCCGCGCCTTCGCAAGAAAAAGCAAAGGACTGACCGCGTGGGTCGCATAGTGCATCGGCGGAAAACCATACCAATAAGCAGGCCAGCCGGGCAATCCCATATTCTGCTGATGCGAACCCCTCAAAAACTGAATCTTGCCCAACTTGCCCGATGCGACCAGCTCCTTGGCATACAGAAACTCCCGCGTATAAACCGCCGTTTCCATCATCATATAGACCTTACCCGAATTCTCCCGCGCCTTGGCAATCGCCAGGCAGTCCTTTGTCGTCGTCGCCATCGGAACAGTGCATGCCGTGTGCTTGCCCGCCTTCAAAGACGCCAGGCTCATCCACGCATGATCCGCTATCGGCGAGACGACGTGAATCGCATCCAGCTCCTCGATGCTCAGAAGGTCCTCGAATTTCGTGAAACGCCTCTCGATTCCAAACTGGTCGCCTATTTCGTTGAGGTGTTTCTCGTTCCGCTGACAAATCGCATAACACTCGGCATCGGGGTGTCTTTGATAAATCGGGATGAACTCCGCCCCGAATCCAAGTCCGACTACTGCAACCTTCACCTGCCCCATACTCGGCCTCCTTTCCGCCCCAAATGAAGGGGCAACAAATAATTCGACCTGCCGGAGCAGGAGTCAAATTTCGCACGCAAACAGTCTAACCCCGCGTTTGCCCGTGTCAAGAAAAGAAAAACACCACCGCCCCGCGTTTAGCCCGCAACTTTACGTTGCGGGTTCTTTCTTTCGTTTAGCGGCCGCCGGTGCTCGTCCCTTGCGAACGACGACCCCATATCCCACCGCTTGTTTAGCGGCCGCCCGCACGGCGGCCAAATATGCTGCTAAGGCCCGCGGGATCCGCTCCTCACTTGCCCCGCACTCGAACCAGCAAAAACACATGAATAACGCCGCAAACAACAAAAGCCCCCGCAACGTACCGATGCACCCCTAAAAGAACCTTCTGCCAATGCGTCCCGAAAATAGGGAACATGCTCAGAACAATCGA
>JAFGTU010000286.1 GCA_016933985.1 Sedimentisphaerales bacterium
ATATTTTCGGCAGCCTTGGCCTCCTCCAACTGAATCTCGGTATGTTCAAGCTGCTGCTGCAGCATCCTATCCATAACCAAGGCGTCCTCGACCTCTCGCATCGCAGTAAGCACGATGCCCTGATATGCGGCGGCCAGCTCGGCGTAGCGAGCCTTCGCCGCCTTAATCTGGGCGCGCAGGCGCCCCCCCCTGAAAATCGGGCCGCTCACCGCAAAGCCCGCCGAATATGTCTCGCTGAAGTGCTCCCATACATCGCGGTACCGGTCGGCACTGCCGCCGTACGCCGCCGTCAGAGTCAGGTCGGGAAATAGCTGAGCGATGCTGACGCCGATCTGCTCGTTTGCCGCTCGCAGATTCATCTCCGCCGCCATGACGTCCGGCCTCCGGTCGAGCAAAGCCGCAGGCGCCCCGACCGCAACAGGCTCCAAATTCGGCAGGTCCGGCAGCGTCTTGGGCAGGTGTTCCGAGCTGCCGGGCCGCCGGCCCACAAGCACGTCCAGAGAATGGTGCGCCGTTATCAACAACGCCTCCAGGCTCGGCTCAAGGGCCTTGCCCGCCTCAAGATTCTCACGCGCAAGCCGCACGTCAAGCGGACTAACCAAGCCCAAGGCACCGCGCTTCTCGACGACTTCGAGCATACTCTTGCAGCTTTGCGTATTTGCGCGGGCGATGGCGAGACGCCCCCGTATGGTTGCGATATCTATCCGCGCCTTTATCACGGTGGCGATCATCGAATTGACCAAAGCCTGCTCATTGGCCTCTGCCGCAAGCACCTGTGCCCACGCGGCGCGCTCCAGGTGTTTGAGCTTGCCAAACAGATCCACCATATATGCAACTGAGATGTTCTGCTGCCAAGTCTCCGTAAGGACGCTGAATCTGCCGCCGCCGAAACCGCCCATACCGCTGCCGAAGCTAAAGGACATCTTGCTCCTGTTGCGGCTCATATCGTACGAGACTTCGGGCAGCCTGCCGCCATGCGCCTCAGCCAGAGCGGCCTGCGCCTGAATTACCCTCGCGGCGGCAGCCTTCAGGTCGTAGTTGCTGCCGAGCATCTCGCTAACCAGCACGGCTGTCGTCGAGTCGCCGAACCTCTCCCACCACGCGTCAAGATCGTTAAAGTCGTTCACATCCTCCTTGTGCGCCCCGATATTAAAATATCCGTCGTCAGTATCCGCCGGCGTTTCCGGCCTGGAATACTTCGGCCCGACCACACACCCTCCCATCACCCAAAATACCGCCAGAACAAACCACAAATAGATTATAGCCAACAATTTCTTCATTCATTCCTCCCCTCGGCGTAAGCCCGAATTGCGGCGGCGGAAAACGCTACAATGTGATCTATGATTCTGCTCAACTCGTATTTCGGCACCTCGGCGTCACAGGCCTGTTCAAACATCGGCCTGATGTGCACCGCATGCAGTAACTGACCAATTATTGAATACGCAACCAACACGGCCCTTGATTCGTCCAGGCCCGGGCACGCCTTTAGCAAAGCGATTTGTATCGCTTTCAGCGTGGGTATGGCCATCTCTTTGGCGAAAACGTCCGAAGGCAGGTGGCTATCAACCATTTCTCGCCCCATAAGCTTCATAAAGCGAGCAGCTTTGGTCTCATCCGCCAGCGGCTCGATAAACGCATTCGCAAAAGACTGCAGCAAGTCCTCCAATTTCGGCCTTCCGCTGCTCTCGGTCATCACCCTGTCAATACTAGCAATTCGAGCATTCCTCATCGGAATCAAGTGCCGGCGAAAAATCTCTTCGTACAGCTTCTCCTTACTGCCGAAATAGTAGTTGACCGATGCGATATTGCAGCCTGCGGCCGAGGCAAGCTCACGAACACTTGTTCCCTCGAAGCCGTGCTCCGAGAAAAGCCTTTCGGCAGTATCAAGCAGCCGTTCGCGAACGGGGCCTGCATCGCCTTCAACAGTGTTCTTTTCCTGCGAAACTGGCATACCATAATCCCTAAACATTTGTTTCATACGATAGCTTAAAACATTTGTTTGAATTGTCAAAGGATTTTCCGGGATCTTCCGGCGAAAATGCCCCACTGCTCTCGAGAAAGGCCCTTATTGGGCCAAAAAGGCAGGTCCCACACCGAAATAATTGGGGAGAAAAATGATCTGGCAGAATCTCACTGACCCCGGATTGCCCCGAACCGCCAGCGCAAATCCTTTGCCGCATTATACTTAAATGCCCATCTCTGCAACGGCAATTCCTATTCGTTGGACAGAGCACCAAATATCATTTATCATGATAGCGAATTTGACGTATTAGCTCTAAGATTAACGCCAGTCTGTGAGGACAAGCAGGGTGTTCAGCAGAAGAGAGTTTCTTCGTTATGTTGCGGGGGGTGCGATGGCTTTGGCTCTGCCGGGCGACTTGTATGCAAAGGACCGAAGCTCCGAAAAACCCAACATTATCCTGTGCATGGCTGACGATTTGGGTTGGGGGGATGTCGGCTTCAACGGCAAGACGATTATCAAGACGCCAAATCTTGACGCGATGGCGAAGGCCTCGCTGCGCTTTACTCGGTTCTATGCGGGCGCGCCGGTTTGCTCGCCGACTCGGGGAAGCTGCCTTACCGGACGACATCCGTATCGATATGGAGTCTTTTTTGCAAACGTCGGCCATATCCGCAAAGAGGAAGTTACATTAGCCGAAGCGATGAAGACTCAGGGCTATACCACGGGCCATTTCGGAAAATGGCACCTCGGGACACTTGCGCCTGATTTCTCCGGCAAAGGCGCAGGGCGAAAGCCAAAAGAAAACTATATGACGCCTGCGATGAGCGGATTCGACGAATGGTTCTCGACCGAATATGCAGTGGCGACCTGGGACCCTTATGACCCCGCCAATGTGCACGGCAGCAAGTTCGATGTGCGTGCGCTGTACTGGCATAACGGTGAAAACGTTACCGAGCCGCTCAAAGGGGACGATTCGCGAATCATTATGGACCGTGCAGTCCCATTCATTCGCAAGGCCGCCGAGAACAACAAGCCTTTCCTGGCGATTATCTGGTTTCACGCGCCGCACGCGCCGGTGGTAGGCGGGCCTGAGTACCGAAAGATGTATTCGCAGCACAGCGAGGGCGAACAGCACTACTACGGCTGTATCACTGCGCTCGACGAGCAAATGGGGCGATTGCGCAGAGAGCTGCGCGAGATCGGAATAGCTGAGAACACGATGCTGTGGTTCTGCAGTGACAACGGGCCTGAGGGCAAGACCGGCAAGAAAGGCCGGTATCGCGGCTCGGCAGGACCGTTCCGCGGACGCAAGCGAAGCCTGTTCGAGGGCGGCGTACGAGTGCCGGGACTGCTCGAATGGCCTGCTCAAATCGAGGCGGCCCGCACAACCGACGTCGCAGCAAGCACGCTGGACTACTTCCCGACGGTGCTCGAAGCACTGGGATTTACAATCAAAGGCAAACCCGAACCGAGCGACGGAACTAGCCTGATGCCTCTAATCGAAGGCAAAATGACTCAGCGCCTCATCCCTATCGCCTTCGAATCAGGTAATCAGGTTTCGCTAACCGACAACCGCTACAAGATATACAGCAATAATAGAGGCAAGACCTATATGCTCTTCGACCTGGTCGCAGATCCTGCTGAAACGAAAGACCTGGCCGCCGATAAACCGGAGATCGTGAAAACCCTGAGAAAAACGCTCGAACAATGGCGGGCTTCATGCAAAGACTCGCTTGCAGGCAAAGACTACAAATAGTACCTTAAGGCAAGCAGGCAGGTAATCCAGAATATAGGCAGATCAGTCACAGAGGACGAATTGATATGCAGGCAACAAGCAGATACAAAACGGTTGTGGTCATCGCAGCAGGTATGGCTGCCTTGTTGTGCGGAAACTGCCTGGGGGATCGAAATTCTGATTGTACAAAGCCTTATTCGAAGAATCCGCGGTACTGGCAGTACAGGGGCGAGCCGGTCTTGCTGCTGGGCGGGAGCAAGACGGACCACATATTTCTGCTCGATGATCTGAAAGAGCATCTGGATGAGCTGGCCGGCGTCGGCGGAAACTACGTCCGCAATACTATGAGCCAGCGAGAAGGGCTCGAGCTAAAGCCGCATAAGAGGCTGAGCAGCGGCAAGTTCGATTTGGACCAGTGGAACGACGACTACTGGAAACGTTTCGCTAACTGCCTGAAATGGTGCCGGGAGCGCCAGATCATCATTCAAATCGAGGTGTGGGACAGGTTCGACTATTCGCAGGACCAATGGCAGGACAGCCCATGGAGGCCGGGCAACAACGTCAATTATACGAACCAGCAAACGGCTCTTGCCGAGCAATTTCCGGCCCCGGCGTGGCGGGACCAGCAACCCTTCTTTCACACTATTCCGGGCATGAACAAATACGAGAAGCAATACGATACGGTTCGCCGTTTCCAGGAGGAATTCGTCGATAAGATGCTCTCGTACAGTCTGGATTATGACAACGTGCTGTATTGCATGAACAACGAGACTTCGACACCGGTCTCTTGGGGGCGCTATTGGATGCGGTTTATAAAGGAGCGGGCGAAAAAGAAGGGAGTCGAGGTTTATGTCACCGATATGTTCGACGACGGGTATAAGCCTCAAAGCTCGGACAACATTCGCCAGGCATTCGACGACCCCAAGGCGTATGACTTTATGGACATTTCCCAGGTCAACAGCAGGACGTTCAACGAGGCGCATTGGGTAAACGTCAAGTGGCTTGCCGATCAGGCTGGCAAGCATCCGCGCCCATTAAATAACACCAAGATTTACTCTGACGGCGAACTGAGCTTCGGCACGGGGACGCCCGTTGACGGAGTCGAGCGGTTCTGGCGGAACCTCATCGCGGGATGTGCATCGGTCCGCTTTCATCGGCCGGAGGCCGGCATCGGATTGAATGACATCGCCAAGGCCTGCATCAAGGCCGCTCGTAAAGTCGAGAGCGAGGTCAAGTTCTGGGAAGTCGAGCCTCGCATGGATCTTCTCAAAGACAGGCAGGAAGATGAAGCGTATCTGGCGGTGAGGCCCGGAGAAAAGTACATATTGTATTTTACCGACGGCGGGTCGGTGAGGCTTGACTTGAGCAAGCAAGAAGGGACATTTGCTCTTAAATGGGTGAATATCAGGAATGGTGATTGGGGCGGGCAAAGTCGAATCACTGGCGGCAAGGAAATGGTGATTTCGGCGCCGAGCGAAGGCGGCTGGGTGGCGGTGATTGTGAAACAGAATTGAACAAGCATGCAAGACGTTGCGAAAGGAGCTGCGATGAACAAACAGACAAGGCGGGAATTCCTCAAGAAGATCGGTCTTGTAGCGGGCTTGGCGGCGCTGCCGAGCTGTGTCAGCGGCGGGCGGTCGTCGCGCAAGACTGCGGAGCGGCCCAACATCATATTCATAATGGCCGACGACCACGCATCACACGCGATGGGCTGCTACGGCAGCAGGATCAACAAGACGCCGAACCTCGACCGCATCGCCAAAGACGGTATGCGCTTTGAGAACTCCTTCTGCACGAATTCGATCTGTGCGCCCTGCCGGGCCGTGATTCTGACGGGCAAGCACAGCCACATCAACGGGCTTATAGACAACGCCGTGAAATTCGACGGCTCGCAGCAGACCTTCCCCAAGCTGCTGCAAAAGGCCGGGTACCAGACCGCAATGATCGGCAAGTGGCATCTCAAGACCGACCCCACCGGATTTGACTACTGGAATATTCTGCCCGGACAGGGCGTATATTACAATCCCAATATGATAGAGATGGGCGAACGTAAGAAATACACCGGTTACGTTACCGATATCATCACCGACCATGCGCTTGACTGGCTCAAGAAGCGGGATACGGAGAAACCATTCTGCCTGATGTGTCACCACAAGGCCCCGCATCGCTCGTGGGAGCCGGGACCGAAGCATCTGACAATGTACGATGATGTCACTATCCCCGAGCCGGCGACCCTGTTCGACGATTACGCCGGGCGGGGCAGAGCGGCTAAGGAGCAGGATATGAGCATCGAAAAGACGATGACCGCCACAGACCTGAAGCTCACCGCCCCGAAAAACCTCACGCCTGAGCAGAAAAAGGATTGGGACGCCGCCTATAATCCGAAAAACGAGGCCTTCCGGAAAGCCGACCTGCAGGGCAAGGACCTTGTTCGCTGGAAATACCAGAGATACATCAAAGACTACCTTCGCTGCATCGCCTCCGTTGACGACAACGTCGGACGTTTACTCGACTATCTCGACTCCGCGGGCCTGGCTGAGAACACGGTTGTCTTTTATACATCGGACCAGGGCTTCTACCTCGGCGACCACGGCTGGTTCGACAAGAGATTCATGTACGAGGAGTCTCTGCGGATGCCCCTGCTGGTTCGTTATCCAAGAGAGATCAAAGCGAGATCGGTGAATAAAGACCTCGTTCAGAACCTCGATTTTGCAGAGACTTTCCTCGATTTCGCAGGCGTGGAGGCCCCGCAAGATATGCAGGGCGAGTCACTCAGGCAGATCCTCAGGGGCAAGACGCCGCGCCGATGGCGCAAGTCAATCTACTACCACTACTACGAATACCCCGCCGTCCATAGCGTCAAACGACACTACGGCGTCCGGACGGAACGCTACAAGCTCATACACTTCTACAACGATATCGACGAGTGGGAGCTCTACGATATGAGGAGAGACCCGCGTGAACTGAAAACCCTCTACAACGACCCGGCTTACGCCAAAATCACCGAGCAGTTGAAGACGGAGTTGAAGCGACTCCGTGAAAAATATAAGGACAACACCGGCGCACCGGTTTAATGTGTTATTCTTTCAGGATTTGGCCGGTTGCCTTGTCCCAGCGAATGATTCGCACGTTCATTTTGTGATTCTTTGCGTGGCAGTCGGTGCAAACCGCAGGCGGGGCATCGGGCTTTTCTTGGTCGAAAACGGTCGCAGCGCCGGCAAGGATCGCCTTATGCGAATCGACGTGCTTTATCGTGTCACGCGGGTGGCACATCATGCACGTCGGATTGATGCGCGCCCTGGGATACATCAATTCGGGCGGGGTGATATTTGCCTCGTCGCCTCGATGCCGATCGGATTCACCGTGACATCTCTCGCAACCGATGCCGGCCTTGGCATGTCTGGCTTCGAGTGTCTCACCCTGGAAATCCGCGTGGCAGGCATAGCAGAACGGATTTGCCACAAAGCCGGGATTGGGCTTGGATTCCACTTGTTCGACAACAAGCGTTGGCTTGGCCGTCATATCGTCCGCTCCGGCCGTATCGGGCTGCTTATCAAATGAGCAGCTCGCCGCCAGGACAAGCAGCGAGCCGCTTACTATCAATAGACTTATTCCAACGCCACGCAATCTCGTGACTTTCATTTCGTTTCCTCTGTTTCCAATTCGCCTTACACGTATTCCCAGTTTTTGAGCCACTGGTAATCGGCACCGAGGTTAGCCCAGGCGTGGTCCATCGCCTCGCCAAGCGCTTTGGCCTCTTCCTTGTCGAGAGGGCCTTGTATGGCGGCATCGGCGACGTTATCGACCTGGTGCTGATTGATCAGACCGGGAATCGGAGCGGTGATGGCGCCGTTGCAGAGGATGTATCGAATAGCCAACTGTGCGAGCTTGTCGTCTTGGTCGGCGGTCGGACTGCTCGGCGCGCTGTCGCCCTTGAAAAGGTTCGTCCCAGAGAATGGCTTGATGCCGAACCAGCCCACGCCGTACTTCTTCATTGTAGCCCACAAACCGGTCTCATCTTCGACGAGCTTGCTCTTGGCGGTATAGGGCGTCACGACGACCTGTACTATTTCAGGATATGTCTCTATCAGCTTCTTGATATGAGGACGGTCGTGCGAGGAAAAGCCCGTCAGACGAGCCTTGCCCTGCTTGCGGGCCTTATCGAGGGCGCCCATCATCTCGGCGACCTCGCCCTCGCTGTGCCTGCCGCTCTGCTCATGCATGGTGATCCGCCAGAGGTCAACGTAATCGAGCTTGGCCTCGCGCATGCCCTTATCGAGCGTGCCGAGCAGTTTATCGGTCGTGCGGAAGTCCGGATTTCGCAGCTCCTCCTGATACCAGGAAAAGCCCAGGTGCATTTTGTCGCGCCTGCCTCGCAGGGCCTCGGCGTACGTCAAAACCTCCTGCTTGGTGCAGGCGTCGATGTAGTTGATGCCGCGCTCGATGCACCGGCTGACGACGTCATGCCGGTTCTTCACAAAGCCTTCGTCCTTGAGATTAGCGCCAAGCCAGTCGCCGCCCTGGAACGCGCTGGGCGCCATTACATTGACGCGTTTCCAGTGCCCGCCTAAGCAGACCTGTGATATCCACAGCCCGGTTTTGCCCAAAAGACGATACTTCATCTGGGGATTGTAGCTGCGCGCCTTGGTGACATCGGTCGTCCCGTCCGCTGCTCCGGCGGCGTTGATGCCGACCGCAAGACCCGCCGCCGCTGCCGCCCCGTCGCGAACGAATTGTCGCCGAGTCAGTTGAGCCTTCTTATCCGGTTGCTGGTGTTCCATAATTGTCTCCTTGATATATGAATCCGATTGATTGTCTGATTATGTTTCGGCTGAATCGCTCAGCCTTGTGTAACAGTCTTTGAGATAATCGCGGGACTTGCCCAGGTTTACAGCCATTGTCTCAACATCGACGTGGCCGTGCATAAAGGGATTAACGTATCCCCGATACCGAACCTTCGCCAGTGCCTCGATCCAGGGGGCCATATCGGTCGGCCCGACGCCGGGCAACTGTTCGTTACCCTCGGCCCGCTGCCAGGCATAAAAGAAAAGAAGCTGCCTGTCGCATATCCGGATCGCCTCCGGAACAGATGCGTTTATAACCTGCAGGTGATACGGGGCCAGGGCGATGCCGAGATGCTTCGACTTGTTTATATCGACAAATGCCTTGAAGGAATCGAGGGTGTCCAGCAGTGCGTTGCCGTGGTTCTCGACAGCGAGATAAGATTTGTTTTGCTCAGCCAGCTCCATGAGCGGCTTTAGCGACTCGATAAACTGCTTCATCTTCGAGGTCAATTCCTCCGGCTTGACCGCCCCGCTGCTTCCCTGAACTGCCACGCCGCCGCCGACCTTAGCGAGCAATTCGGCATAACGTTTGTACCCGCCGCTATAAACCGAGAATGCAAAAAGTTTCAGCTTGTGCTTGGCCAAAAGACCCTTCAGGCAGTCCGGGCCCAGCCGATTAAGAACATCGTCCAGGTGCGGACAACCCTCGTGGGCCGACCATATATCCACCGCCTCGAACCCGAGCCTGGCAATTTCTTCGCACGCCTGTTCGATGGGAAGCTGCATGAAATGAATAGTCGAAGTCGAAAGCCGCATCCGCCACTTCTTCCTGGCAGGATTGTCGCTCGAAGAAGCGAATAGAGCAGGCCCGCCAAATGCGCCAAGGGCGCCAAGACCGCCTGCTTTCAGAAAGCCGCGACGATTAAGGAAACCATCACTCCGCCCGTTTGTTCCGGGCAAACCCCGCGTGCCTAAACCTTTTCGTAACGCGATACGTCTCTTCATACGTCTCGATGCGCACACAAGAACACAATTTCAACGCTGTTACAATAAACCATCTCTCCCAAATTGTCAAGTCCTATTTGACAAACGCGAGGCGCAAAGTAAAATTGGCTTCAGTAGTGATGATCCGGGGTAATGACATACGTCATTGCTGCATCACACCCCGGCTAAGACGAGTGTAACGAGCTTTATACAGGCTCAGGCAAATGAAAAAGGAGAAAGAAATGACCAAGCAAACTCGAAAAGTAACTCGGCGGGATATTATGCAAATGGCCGGACTCGGCGCCGCAACTCTGGCGCTTGGCTCGTGTGCATCGGGCCAGAAGAACACCGGACCGGCGGCTACAAAAGGACGTATCAACCACTCCGTCGCTCAATGGTGCTTTGCGGAACACTGGGACCTTGACAAGATTTGCCATGTGGCCAAGGAGCTTGGCCTCAAGAGCGTCGAGCTGGTCGGCCCGGATGCCTTTCCAACTTTGAAAAAATACGGGCTGGTCTGCGCGATTTCCCCCAACGGTACGCCCGACCCTCCGTTCGTCAAAGGTTTGAACAATCCAAAATACCACGACATGATCATCGCCAAGACCCAAGAGACGATTGACGCCTGCTCCGAGTATAACTTCCCCAACGTCATCGCGTTTACAGGCTTTCGCGAGGACATTCCCGACGATGTCGGCGCGAAAAACTGCGTCGCGGGCCTCAAGAAGCTGATGGGCCGCGCCGAGAAGAAGAAGGTTAATGTCTGCATGGAGATTCTCAACAGCCGGGTCGACGTCGAGATGAAGGGGCATCCCGGCTATCAGGGCGACCACACCGACTACTGCATGGATATCATCAAGAAGGTCGGCTCGCCGAGGATGAAGATCCTCTTCGACATCTACCACGTGCAGGTAATGGACGGCGACATCATCAGCCGCATCAAGCAGTACGCCGAGTATATCGGGCACGTCCATACCGCAGGCAACCCGGGGCGAAACGAGCTTGACGATACCCAGGAGATCAACTACCGAGCGGTAATGAAAGCCCTCGTCGATACCGGCTACAAGGGCTACGTCGGCCACGAGTTCATCCCGACCCGCAACCCGCTGAAAAGCCTGAGACAAGCCGTCGAAATCTGCGACGTCTAATGAGAAGCGCAACAAAAAGGGCCCCGTCCGTTCCATCGACGGGGCCTCTTTATATTCACCCCTCACAAAGTCCCGCCAGCGTGTCGTCCTCCATTGCAACAGCGCCGGCCGGAATCCATTATTTCATTCAAGCTTTACTCAATAACCAAGTCTGGATTGTCGGGCCCGAAGTGCTTGAGAAGCACGATTGGATCGTTTTGCGAGCAGTTGGCGATGGTCACGCCCGCCTTTGCAGCCTCTTCGCTAACGAAGAACTCGTCGGCGGTCAACTGGCCGTACCTTATCAGGGCGGGCGTCTCGATATACCATTCGCCGAGCTTGCCGTGGCCCTGCATCGTGATGAAGCCGTAGCACGCGCTGTCCTTGATGGTCACGGTCTTGCCCGGCAGCACTGTCAGCTCCTTGGCGCTGAACGCAGTTGACTTATAACAAATCCAGTTCTCGATATAGCCCTGCGCCTTCATTTCCTTGACCCGTCGAACCGGCTTGGGCGCCATGAAGCGATTCGCCGCAAAATTCGGATCGACGTTCAAATCCCAGTCGATAACGCTCAGCAACCAATCGACGTCGCCTTCCTTGTCCTTGGGCGTATCCTTCCACAAAAGCTCCTTCGGCACGACCTGGTCGTGCGTGATATTCTCATACATCGCAAAGACGTCCGAGGCCTTCTGCGGCTCGTACGTGCAAAGGCTCCCGGGGGCGTGCAGAACGCCCGGGGGTACGTCCCAGCCGGTCCCGACAATCAGACGGTGAGCAGGCGCCAACTTCGTAATCGCGTTGTCTCTGCCCTCGGCCGCATCTAAAAGGGCTTGTCGGACCTGCTCCTTCGTCACGCCGGGATTGAGGCCGAAGAAGGTATAAGGAAAATCTCCGCCATGGTTGTTGGCCTGCGGTGGGAAGTAATAGGCCTCGGGTTTGCCCAACTGGCCGGTCAGCGCCGCGTGGTCGTCGCGATGGTGAATATGGTGAGGCAGAGCGGCCTTGTTGTCGAAAAACTTCGAGTACATCGGCCAGCGCTG
>JAFGTU010000287.1 GCA_016933985.1 Sedimentisphaerales bacterium
ATGTGGAATTCTCGCTCTCGATATAGACGCTCGATTCGATAGAAACGTTCACGCCGTCGAGCTCGATATTGCCGCTCAAAGACAGCGGTCCCCTTGTTGCCACTCCGAAATCAAAGACATTGTTTGCTCTCTGGCCGTAATCGTAATCCACTCTGATCGTCCGCGTGAATTGGCCGCATGTGCCCGTGATATGGAGCTGCAGCGTATCAGCATCGAGCTGTGAGATCAAGGCCCAGAAGCTCTTACCATTGGTTGATTCGAGCGTTACAGGCGGAATATACAGGGCCGATCTGACGGGATACGCCGCGATATTCGTGATTCCATTTGCCGCAAGGTCGTTTGAGAGGTAAGCTTTGACCTCATTGAACATCTCGGCGGTCGGCGTTGTCCCCGAGAAGGAAACATGGCTAAGCCAGAAGCGGAGCACTTCAACCCCCGATTCGGCGCAGGCCCTCGCCGAGTCGGCTTTTTGCTGGTTCGACGCAATCTCACTGTTTACGCCCGATATTGCAGCCATTGATATGGCCAGCGCCGAGAATACAATCAAGAATATCATAGAGACGATAAGCGCAAATGCGCTGCGTTTTTGGTATTGTGATCTTGCGGGCATCATTTTCTCCCCTATCGGAAAACATCCCACTTTATTACCGGAGTCTTATTAAGTTCAATGCTTCACTTAAAGTATATCAAATGTCCAAGCGAGTTCAAAATAAGCTGTAATACGGCAGGCTGTCGTAAAATGGCGAGGCTCGCTCAACTGAATACGGCTTGCGGGGCGTAGTACAGCAGTCGCAATACTACATTTCTGAATAGGACTCGGGGTCATACTGCAATATTATTTCGGGTACGAACCCGGCCGGGGCCTTCTCTATGCCCGAGCGGTTGAAGTATAGATCGCTGTTGCCGCTCAAGGTCATTTCCTCGTCGGAGTAGTTTATTATTGAACCGTTAATGGTTCCGCCCGCGTTTCCGAAGAATTCTATCCCGTTGCCCGCGATTGCCCCGCTCAGTGTATCGAAGCTCCCGCCGAAAGAAATGTGAAAGCCGGGTGCCATGAGAAAAGTGCCCGTCTTATCGTGCAGCTCCTCGAATTGCGCCTCGTAGGGCAACGACGTGACCGCGTCGCTGTGCACGTCGCCGCTAAAGCAAATCCGGTTTACCCCTGAGTTGTCTGCAATGCTGCCGTCGCCGACTATTATGCCCATCACGTCGGTATTTCCCGTGAAGGTTACCACGTTAGGCGTTTCCACAAAAACAATGCCTCGCAGAGTCACGTGGCCGGTAAAGGTTGGATTGGTTCCGGCCAATATTCTGACATTGTCAAAAGTGGCGTCCGCGGTCGTATTCGTGCTGGCGTCAATGGTGTTGATAATAAACGACTCGAACTGGCTGGGCGTCGGCTCAGGGAATTCACTGGGGGTAACGCCGAATTCTACGTGGTTTGCTATGGCATCGGCGCCCGTTTCTCCGCCTATGCCTGCTTGGCCGCCCTGCAAATCCACGTTGGCTAGCGCATTGACGACCTTCACATCCCCGGCGATTTGTGAGTTCCCGATGATCGAAAGGGCCAGATTGGAGTTTTCGCTCTCGATGTAAACGCTTGCATCGACGGAGACGTTGACTCCGTCGAGCTCAATATTGCCAGCCAGTGAGAGCGGACCGCGTGTGGCAACGCCGAAGTCGAAAACGTTGTTTGCCCGCTGGCTGAACACATAATTCACGCTTATTGTGCGGCTGAACGAGTCGCAAACGCCGGTGACATTTAGTTGCAGGGTATCCAGGTCGATTTGGTGAATCGTTGCCGAAAAGGCGCAGGTGTTCTCGGCATCGAGTGTAACCGACGGGATCATAATCGCGCCGCCTGCGCACTGCACCTGTGCGCTGGAATTCGCAGCGATATAGCTGCTTAGCGAGCTTATGATTTCAGTGAATCTAAGGCTCTCAGGGGTGTTGCCCGAGATTGAGACGTTGCTGAGCCAGAAGCGCAGGATTTCGATGCCCGATTCGGCCGACGCTCGCGCCCTGTTCGCGTTGCACAGGTTATCGGCGACCTGAATGTTCGTGCCCGATATCGTCGCCATACTGATCGCCAAGGCCGAAAAAACGAGCACAAATATCATCGACAGTATCAGTGCGAAGCCACGCCGCCTGAGATAAAAGGATCGTTTGCCAAGTTTCATCTTCCCCACCGAAAACTGTTATTTGGACCATTGCCAAAGAAACTCCACATACCAATAAAAGCATAAGAAATGATGTTGATAAAAGCAAATCCGGCGGCTAAATGATGTGCGCGTGTGGCTACGGCGAGGTGTTTGACAGCTCGGCAAAATATGAGCTGCGGGCGTACGGCGACGAGATTACCCACGAGAATCCAAGTTCGGATGCCCTTTGCCTCCATTGCTCGAATCTGTCGGGGTGAATATATTCGACTACTTCCAGAGAATCCGGCGAGGGCTTGAGATATTGGCCGATGGTGATTCTCTTGCAGCCGACACTCCGGAGATCTTTAAGGACCTGTTCGACTTCTGTGTCGCTTTCTCCAAGGCCGAGCATAATTGACGATTTGGTCACGATGTCATCGAAGCTGTCTTTGACCAGTTTGAGCAGCTTGAGCGATTTCTCGTAATTGGCTCCGGCCCTGGCCTTTGCGTACAAAGAGGGGACCGTCTCGACATTGTGCGCGAATACGAACGGCAGGGCGTCTCGAAGGATTTCGACCGCTCGGCTCCGGCAGCCGCGAAAGTCAGGCGTAAGTATCTCGAATTTCATATCCCGGCACTGCCTGCGTACCTCCGCGATGCAATCGCGGAAGTGTCCCGCGCCGCCGTCGGGCAGGTCGTCGCGGTTGACGCTCGTTATTACGAGGTATTTCAGCCCCATTTGCCTTGCCATCTCGGCCAATCTGCTCGGCTCGGTAGGGTCCGGAGGGGCGGGTCGGCCGGTCGCCACGGAGCAAAACCTGCAGTTTCGCGTGCACACGTCGCCGAGTATGAGCGCCGTAGCCGTCCCCCTCGCCCAGCATTGGCCTCGATTAGGGCAGTTTGCGCTGCTGCATATCGTCTTCAGATTGAGAGAGTTAAGTATATGCTCGGTGCGGGTGAAGGATTTATCGGCAGGCAACGGCCTTCGCAGCCAGGGCGGAAGTTTGCGCGGCTTCTCAATCATACTATGCTTTTCCCATGTGTTTTCTGAGCAGGCTGAACAGTCTCTTCTTCACGCCGGCCATCGACGGACGTTTCCCGGTCTCTTTCAGAACGGAGGTCATCTCTACTCCTTCCAGTCCGCAGGGTATGAGAGCCTCGAAGATACTCAGGTCGTTTCGGATATTGATCGCCATACCGTGATGAGTCACGAATCTCGAAACGCGAACGCCGACTGATGCGATCTTTTTATCGCCGACCCATAAACCCGCCAGGCCCTTCCGCTGCTCGCTGCAGACGCCTAATTGTCCTAACAGTTCGATTCCTATTATCTCGAGCTTTCGGACATATTCACCGATTCCAAGCCCCAGCTCTTGCAGGTGCAAAATGGGGTAGAAGACCAATTGCCCGGGATTGTGGGCCGTCGTGCCCCCGCCTCGGCGGATTTCCACTACGTCAATATTGCGCCTCGCCAGGTCGGCCCGCTCGGCAAGCAGTTTATTGGCGCTTCGCCGGGCGCCGAGGGTAATAACGGGATAGTGCTCGACTACAAGGACGGTATCGGGTATCTCGCCCAGACGCCTCTTTTCGCTCAGCTCGTGCTGCCGGGCCAAAACCTCCCTGTAATCGGCAAGACCGCAGTCAATTATGCGGGGAACAGTATTCGCGTGTTCTTTCGGCAAATAGTTCATTTCTGGCCCGGTTCTTCAGAGAGATGTTCGATTTTGTGCTGTCTGGTGAACTCCTCGTATTCCGCTTGTGTATTAAGGTTTGCCGGTGTATCCGGATCGCCTAAAGTGATATAGTTGACCTGACATAGACCGAATATGTCACTGATTTTTCGCTTCCCCGATGCCAAAACGCTGTTGGCGGCCTCAAGCACGCTCCTGCGATAAACTGCAAAGAGCGGCTCATATCTGCCGCCGCTCGTGATTGGAATAACCACATCTGCTTCGCTGCTCTCCGCTTCGGCAAGCATCTGTTCGACCAAACGAATATCAATATGCGGAATGTCGCACGCAACGACAAAGTTCAATTCACTTCGCGACGCCTCCAGCGCCGAGGCAATGCCCATCAACGGCCCCTGTCGAGGGATTCTATCCGGCACAACCTCGAGGCCCAGAAACAACACCTTCTCGGGGTCATTTGCACTGATGATTACACGCTTGAAGCGCCCGCAAAGCTGGTCCCGGATGTTCTCGATTATAGGCCGGCCGTCAATTTGCAATAGCCTCTTATCCGTTCCCATTCGTCCGCTTCCGCCGCCGGCCATTATTATCGCCGTAGCCTCGCTCGCAGCATCAGTGTTATCGCCTTCGCTCTCCTCCATCAATCTCCACTTGCCTTCGATGAGTTCTATCCGGTTCAGATGGAGGTCGAATTTCTTGCCGTCGGAGACAACGATCCTGTCGGCGTATCGTTTCACTTTGCGAGCCGAATCCTTCCAGCCTTTGGTATTTGTGCCCCTGACCATGAGGAACGAACCCGGCTCAACGACCTGACGAAGCGAATTGGACTCGCAGATAGAGACCGCGTCAGGCCCGACCACATCAAGCAGGGCGGCCAGGCCTTCGGCTAAATGCGATTTGAGAGCCCGCAGCCAGAATACCCTCTCCGCCCCGGCCGCGAGCAGCCTCGATGTATCCTTGCCGGCGACACTGTTCTTTTCCTCGGTGATGCAGAATACGCCTTCCAGCGATGAGCACACCCCGCAGCCCGCGCCGCCCCGCGGGCACTGCCCGTTCTTTTCCTTTATCGCTGTTACCTTTAGGCCGACGATTCCATGCTTGCCGGCAAACCTCCTGAGAATCGCGCAGGCCAGCTTGGTCTTGCCCACATTCGGCCCGGCAGAGCCTATCATCAGCATTCCGTCAAGTCGTAGCATTATGCCGCCGGGCGTGCTCCCGGCGTCCCTCCAGTATTGAGATCGCTGTCCTAACAGCCTCAGGGTCAGCGACGCAGAGCCAGATGCTCTCAACGTCTCCATAAAGGTGCTCAACCTCCTCGGCCAGCTCCTCACGAACGACGAGGAGTATTATAGCTTCGCTTGACTGCACCAACAGGTCAACACTCCGACGCCAGCCTTGTCGATTCAGTTCGAGAGGTCCGAATTCGTCAACCACGATGAGGTCTGCCGACGCCGTCGCCGACGGGCTTAGCGATGCGTTGCCGAGTCTCAATCCCTCGGCAAGGAATTCAAACCGCCCGGCTGTGCCCCCGCTGCCGTTGTCTCTGGCCAGGGCCGCACGCTGCCCGCTACGCAGGTCAACCGCGTCGAATCCGAGCAGCGCGCCGTCACGGTACACCGCCGGCGACACAAGGCCGCCGACGATATATCCTTTTGAGCGGGCCGATCGGACAAGCCGAACCGCCGCGGTCGTCTTGCCCGAATGTTTCTTGCCCGTCCACAGAACCAGCTTTCTATCTTCAAATGTCATTGTTGACGATTCAATGCGTCTGAACACCGTCCTCGACGGGCCTACTTAGCAGGCAGGAAGCCTGTGAAATACGCCGCTGTTACAATAGCCCACAATATAAACGTAGCTGTTGATACCACGCCGGGAGCCCACTGAAAACGAGGCGAGAAGGGCGATGCAAGACGCCTTTTCAGGCCCTCGCCTGCGCGGAAACTCCACGGCACCAAGACCGCGTTGGCAAGGGCCGCCAGGCTCCCGCTGATTAGGATGTGACCGAGCACCTTCCGCAATCCGCCCGCCGGCCACGGGCCGTAGGCGAATACGTAGGTAATCAGCAGGGCGAATAATGTGTAGCCCAGATAGCTCGCCGCCATAGCAGAAAACCACCGGCTGCGCACTTTGAATACGCCGAAGAGCAGGTCATACGAGACGCCCATAAGAAAAATGCCAAGCAGGTGGCAGGCGAAAAACGGCTCGTTCAAAAACTTGAAGAGCATTGCGCACGCCGCGATGACCGTGCCCGTGCCGGCCCGCGGAAAATAAACCCATGCAAATGTCAGCACCACAAAGCCGATTACCGACAGCGGCACCGAAGCATACGGCACATTGGCGCCGTACAAGGCCCCGCCCAGCCCCGCTTCAGATATTCCCCAAAGGCTGCTGAAGAACAACATTGCAAGAATCCACTCTTTCTTTTTCATACGTCTTTCTCCTTAAACTGAAAGTCTGTTTCGGCCTGTGCCTGAGACCCGCACATTATAACATCTAATTCCCTGCCAGCCAATACCGCGCAAATTCCGCCAAATCCGTCATCCACACGATTCCATCTCCCTCGCCGCCGAAATCGGCTCCGCCGCACCAATCCGGCTCGCAACAGCCGGTTTCCAGCCAATGCTGGGCGAACAAGCCGAAATCCACGAAGTCAACATCGCAGTTACCGTCGAAGTCCGCCGTCTGCTCAATCACAAAATCCGCCGTACTCCTTGTGAGCAACTGGTAGTAATCGTAGTCAATACCCGCCTTCGCTCCGGTATATTGCTCGAGAAGCCCCGCAACGCTGCAAAAATGCGGGACTGTTAATATATACGGATGGTATCCCTCGATATCATCGATATCCTCGTTCATATAATCGGACGCCCAGCAGGTGGAATTGGGATCGGCGTTGTTCTGCAAGACGTAGTTGTCGTATGCCTTCCCGTAATCGCGGCCTCCGATATTCACGTCTATGACCTTAATGAGCATTGACTCGTATTTCTCTGCGCTGTGATCCACAACGAGCCATTCAGTAAATTCAAGACCGTCCCATCCGCCCGGGGCTGGGGCGCCGATCTCGCCGACTGATACCGTCAGCGGTCTTGGCAGAGGATTGCCCGTGCTGACTATCGTGAAGGCGGGGTCGTTGTCCTCTATGTACTGCAAGAAGGTCGTGCCCTTGTTCTCCTCCACAAGCATGTTCGTCAAGGATATCCAATCGCCCGCGCTTACATCCGTAAAGACGCCTATCTCGTACCTGTCCTTGACCTGGATAGCGCCCCAGCCGACGGGGTAATTCGGATCCTGAATGACCAACCTCGGGATTCCTGTGGCCGGCTTGCAGACCACGATTCCGCCGAGACAATCGA
>JAFGTU010000288.1 GCA_016933985.1 Sedimentisphaerales bacterium
GAGTGCCCGTGGTCGCTCAGCCAGATGACAATCGTATCTTCGCGCAGGCCGAGCTTCTCGAGATGCGAAACGACCTCGCCGATCATCTCATCGATGGTGGAGACGAAGGCTGCGTACATCTTGCGCGGCGCCGGCAGATCCTCGTATTTCTCTCGCCACTTCTTCTTGCCCTGCAGCGGATAGTGCGGCATGTTGATCGCCCAGTACAGAAAGAAGGGCCCATCCTTATGCCCGTCGATGAAATTCTTGCACTGCTCGACCATCAGATCGCCGAAGTATTCGCCCTCCCGCCAGATCTCTTCGCCGTTCTCCCAGAGGTCGTGGCGGTTGGGGCCCTGCCAGTAGAAAAAGTGCGAGTAGTTGTCGATACAGCCGCCCATGTGCCCGAACGAGCTATCGTAGCCCTGGCCGTTCGGCATCGTCTCGGGCGTATATCCAAGATGCCATTTGCCGACGTGCCCGGTGGCGTAGCCCGCCGATTTGACCATCTCGGCGATAGTCACCTGCTCGGCCGGCATCCCCGCATCGCCCTTGGTCGAGGAGACGTTGCCCGGCACGCCCGCCCTCTGCGGATAACGCCCCGTCATCAAAGCCGCACGCGACGGCGAGCACACCGGCGCACCGACGTAAAACTGCGTAAATCGCGTCCCCTCCCGCGCCAGCCGGTCGAGGTTGGGCGTAATAAGGTCCTCGGCCCCGTAGCAGTTCACATCGATAGTGCCCTGGTCGTCGGTGAGAATAAGAAGCACGTTCGGCCTGCGGTTCGATTCCTTTTGGGCCAAGAGTCGCTGCGGCGCAATCAATGAGACGGCCGCAATCCCAACTGTCCGTTTCAGGAAATCTCTGCGTGTTTGGCTGGTCATGGTCTTGCTCCTATAGGTGTCTGAGCCGGGCGGCACTATTATTGCGCATTACGGCACACGATGCAAGGTCCACATCCCCCTTTCAGGTCTCGCAAGAATAGCGCAATCTGGGGCTACTCAACGTGTCATTCCGAGCGAAGCCGAGGAATCTGTTCAAATAGCTTCGCGAAGCGAATCCTTATCTTGAACTCAGGTTTTTTTGGCGCTCCTAAGCCCGTTAGCTCCGGATATGTTTTGTGCCGACCGATACCGGTATTAAGGGCTGTTATCTTCGAGCCAGTGGCCAAAAGCTATGGCGGCGTCCTTGAAATCGACTATACAGTCGCCGTTGATATCCCCCGCGACGATTATCTCGCAAGGTGGCTTGCCGAAATACGACTTGCTCGCCTCCGCCGTCCCGCCGTATGCGCCCATATTGACAATCCCGCCGTTGGGGAATGGTTCGTGCATTATCGGAGTCATCGGATCGCCTGCGTCGATACATAGACTCGTCACCGCGTCTATCGTCCAACGTCCCTCGTTAGCATCCCATCGCCCGGCCTGGGACTTGAGGTGATAGTCGTCATTATTAGCGTCGGCGAAACATGGATCCACACTAATGTTCCCCTCACCCGGCCAGCTCCCCCGTACGTCACTGTAAATCACCGCTAGTCCACTCCATTCAAGATATAACTCATCAGGCGTATCATCCCAAAGAATGCAGTTGCTAATCGTTGTGTACGTACCCGAGCAATATATCCCGCCGCCGTTACTTGCTGTGTTTCCGCTGAATGTGCAGTTGGTCAGTAAGAGGTGGCTATCGTCAGGTCGGAGCCATAGACCACCGCCCAAATCGCCGGCCCGGTTCCTAATGAACGCGCAGTTGGTTACCCTCAGGTCTGGAACCCCGTCGCACCAGGAGTTGCAGCACATCCCCCCACCGTTGACCGCGAAGTTGTGAGAGAATGTGCAGTTCCTTACCGTCGCGCCGCTGTCGCAAAACGTCCCTCCTCCATAGCTATAGTCGCTCGGTCCGTTGGCATTTCCGGCGGTGATGGTAAAACCATCGAGGACTGCTGTTTCGTCGGTGAGGATGGCGGTTACGACATGGTAGCTATTCTCCTCATAGTCTACGAAGTCTGGACTGTCATTGCCATGCAGGTCACCGCTCAAAACAGCCTCGTAGAGTTCGATATCCCGGGCGTTTGGAACCGGTTCGCCGAAGCCGGCATAGCCGCCCTTGATGGCCACACCGTTGAAAAGACGGAACGTAGCGGCTCTGTCGTCGGGCGTAATCATAATATTGCCCCTATCCGGTCTATAGATGCCCTGCGCCACCCTTATCTCATCCCCATGCCAGGCCAGAGCCAGAGCATCCTGAAGATGATTAAATGCCGTCGCCCAGCTCAAGCCGTCGCGAGTAGGCCCCAGGGCATCAGCATCGACATAATATATTGTCGGCACTACTGGCGTCATAAGGAAACCGTGAAGGCTACCGTTGTCCGTTAGCCCTGTCCCTACAATCTGGCCGCGGTTGTTAATAGCATAGGCCCGTCCCAAGCTCTGCCATCCCGAATTGGCAGGCAACAAATCCGAAAGCCGAATCATGCCAATACCGCTGTCCCAGTAAAAAGCAGGACCGTTTGCACTCATACAGCCGACGACCTGTCCGGCATTATTGATAGCATTGGCGTAGCCTTCGCCCAAGTCAATCATGCCGGTGTTACTACTCCAGAGAAAGGCACGCCAATCGCCAGTTGTCGTACTGGAATCGCCGACCACCTGCCCGGTATCGTTGATGCCATAGGCCCTACTGTACCTCCCGCCGAGTGTGCCAAGGTCACGCATACCCGTAGCACGATCCCATATAAAAGCGTGATATTCGCTAACGGAGGTATATGCATGACCGGCCACCTGTCCGGTGTTGTTAATGGCGTAAGCCAAGGTCCTGTCGCCATCAAGCGAGCCGAGTTCAATGAGACCTTCGTTAGGATCCCACAGGAAACTCACGAATTCGGCATCCACGACCACCTGTCCAGCGTTGTTGATGGCATAGGCTATGGTGCCAAAGCCTACGCCCTCAAGGCGGCGCATGCCGTTTTCGCTATCCCAGATGAAGGCCTCACCATCATCCTCACCAGAGAACCCGACCGCTTGTCCCAAGTTATTGACGCCGTAGGCCACGCTCCAATCTCTCCGGCGAAGCACGCCCAGGTCAATCATACCGATTCTTCTGTCCCAAAAAAACGCACCACCCTCGGAGTCATGTGAATGCCCGGCCACCTGGCCGATGTCATTAATGGCATACGGGGTACTACGCCCGCAGCCTTGTGCGCTAAGGTCGGTGATTTCATACCTCGGCAACACCCCCCCGAATCCGGGCTCGGCCCCAAACAGTACGCTGGACACGACGAGCAAAGACAAACACGATACCGCTGCTCTGATTTTCCACTTTTCCGCTTGCATCTTCTGGTTCCTTTCCAAAAATCCTATGGATTGTTGTCCTCGCACCAATGCAGCGCCATTATCCAAAAGTCTCTAAAGTCAATTTCGCAATCGCCGTTGATATCGCCCGCCACGATTGTCTCGCAGGGCGGCTTGCCGAAATACGACTTGCTCGCCTCCGCCGTCCCGCCGTAAGCGCCCATATTGACAACCCCGCCGTTGGGGAATGGTTCAAAACCAATGGGCATCATCGGATCACCGGCGTCGATGCACAAACTCGTCACCTCGTCTATCACCCATCCTCCATCGTTTGCATCCCATCTGCCCGCCTGGGATTTCAAGTGATAATCGCCTTCGGCGCCCCAGGTCCCGACATCGGCGAAGCACGGGTCGGCTTCGATGTTGCCCGGCCCGAGGTTTATAGTACCCGCGCCCATGATACCGTAAGGGTCGCGTTCTATTCTGCAATAGGAGATGTTCAACGTTGCCTCGGAGTCCAGGATGACCCAGAAGGAGCGGTAGAATATGCAGTTTCTCAGTGTGCACGTTCCGCCCGCAAGGATTTCTATCCCATCCTGCATATCCGCCATAGTGCAGTTTTCGATCAGGCCGTGGCATCCTACAATTTGCGCGACTGGTGGAATCCTATCGCATAAGTAGTTGATTCTGGCGATCAGGCAGTGGCTGATTGTGCCGTCACAGGCGCGGATCAAGTTTCCACAGCCGGTTGCGATATTATCGAGGATGCAATGGCTGATAGTGGCGCGCGTATGGTTCTCGCCGGCCGGGTCGATTTCCCAGTCGTAACCGGCGATGGAGCCGTTGATATTGAACCCGGTAAGCGTGCAGTCCGCGTCTTCCGTGCCTCGGAAGGTGACGGTCCCGTCGATAATCGTGGCCTTGACGACGGCCGAGCTCGGCGGGCCCGTGCTTGTAAGCGTAATATTCTTGCCGAGGAAGTTGATATTCTCGGCGTATGTGCCGCGGGCGACGGTAATCGTGTCGCCGTCGCTTGCGGTATCGATGGCCTTCTGTATGGTGGCAAAGGCTGTCTCGGGGGATATTCCATTGTTAGAATCGTTACCATCAGCGGCGTTGACGAAAAGTTGGCCACTGTAAACAGTAAACTCAATACTGAAGGTCGTATATGGGTCGTCACTGAACAATCGCCAATCTCCGGGGCTAAGCGGTCCAAACTCACCCTCGATCAAGCCGAATAAGGGATCCCACTCCCACGTACAGCAAACGGAAGGGTCCGTATGGAACGACATTTCTATTACTCTGGCCTCATAGGAAACAGTGAGAATTGGGGGCAGATATTGCGTAGCTGCGTAGAACCAACAGTAATTCGAATAAGCTTCTGTAAAGCCCGAAAAGGCGATTACGTCAACGGCAGTAGGTCTTGTTGGATTGATGGCCCACGTGGAGCCGGCCGGGGGCACTCCGTAAAACAAACCTTTGAATTCGGCGATGGCGATTGCGTGGGCCGGCGAGATGAAAGAGAACAGCAGAATCGGAACGATTAAGCGTTTCATAATGTTACCCCTCTTAGAAACAAGGAGCCTTACAAGGAGATACCATAACATATTCCCCGGGCCTTATCAAGAAGATTTTGCCCTGATATCGCCGTTTGGCGCGGCTTGGGGCGGTTTTTTGTTGACAGGGGGGCGTTTTGCTAATAATATTGGGTTGTGAGGACGAAATGAATATAATGGGTTGTGTGTTGGCAAGGCAAAAGGGCCTTTTGGAGATGTTCCTATGTCCAAGCGAAGAACCATCACGGCGATTTTGACGGCAACAGTCCTTTTGGCAAGCACCGGTTTTGCCCAGTCACTGGAGGACCATTGGAAAGACTTCGTTCATTACGTGAAGATCGGGCACTCGGAATTGGCGAAAGGGTACGCCCAGGCCATTCTGCAGAGTAATCCCGACCCGGTCGAATTGTTGGCCTTGAGCAAGGCAAGCCCGGAAGATTATCAGATTTTGAAGTTGGTCTATGAGTCCAAGCGTGACGCCGAGCTGGCCGATCTTGTCGGCAAAGTGCTCAGCCTGATTGATAAGGGCACCTTCACGCGGAGGACCGATGCGCCGATTATCGCGGAAGAAGTCCGAAGGCTGAGCGCGACGGAGCGGGGCTGGGTCACCGCGGTCAAGAGGCTCCAGGTCGCCGGCGAATATGCGATACCTTTTATGTTCGATGCGATGACCGACAGCACCCGCAGCGCCGAATACGCCAACATCGTGCGTGCCCTGCCCTACATAGGCAAGGACGCGATTCGGCCCCTTGTCGTCGCGCTGCATACGGACAACGTGGCGGTCAAAGGCGAGATCATAAAGGCGCTGGGGAAGATCGGGTATCCTCAGTCGCAGGGCTATCTGAAGTACATTGCCGAGAACGACGAGTCTCCTGCGCTTCGCTCGATGGCCGGGAGCAGCCTGGCCCAGATTGATCCATCCGCCGTGCAGGTGCCGGCCGCCCGGCTGTTCTACAAGCTTGCCGAGGATTATTACTACCACGCCGAGTCGCTGGCCCCGCAGGAGGACGCCGACTTCGGCAATTTGTGGTTCTGGAATCCGCAGGAAGGCAAGCTTACGCGCGTCGAGGTCGATAAGGGGTATTTCTACGAGCTGATGTCTATGCGGGCGTGCGAATGGGCGTTGCGTGCGGATCCGACGTTCGGGCAGGCCATCGGGCTTTGGGTGGCGGCGTTCTTCAAGGCCGAGTTCGCCGGCGTCGAGATGCCCGCTTTCTTCGGCCCGGCCCATGCCGATGCTTTGGTCTATGCGACCACCGCCGGCGTTCAATATCTGCACCAGGCCCTTGCGCGTGCCGTGAAGGATAATAATGCCTACGTTGCGCTCGGGGTCGTCGAGGCGCTGGCTACGACGGCGGGCGAAAAGTCGCTGCTGTACCGGCTCGGAACGGCTCAGCCGTTGATGGAGGCCCTGCGGTTCAACAACCGTGCGGTGAGGTACAGCGCCGCGATAGCGATTGCCTCGGCGGGGCCTACGGAGAAGTTTGCCGAGAGCAAGCTGGTTATCGCTAATCTGGCCCAGGCAATCGGGCAGGAGGCGCTGGCCGCCGGCTCGCAGGAAGCGATGTGGAACGAGGGTATTGCCAATTCTTATGCGGTGCGAGCCGCGACGGCTATGCTGAAATTGGCTGAGTCGCGCAATAGCGTGATTGAATTGCCGCTTGCCCAGCAGTATCTTGCGGCGGCGACAAGCGACAAGCGCCCCCAGATACAAATTCTGGCCGGCAAGGTGCTGGCTTATCTCGACAGCCCCGATGCTCAAAGGGCTATCGCGGCGATGGCCCTGGCTGAGGGCAACAGCCCCGAAGTCCGCGTGGCCGGGTTTGAGTCGCTGGCCACCTCGGCCAAGCTCAATGCCTGCATGCTGGTCGATCAGATGATCGACGGCGTCTATGCCCTTATCAGCTCCGAGCAGACCGACCCGGCCCTTCGCAGTGCCGCGGCAGCCGCTTATGGTGCGCTCAACCTGCCCAGCCAAAAGGTGAAAGACCTCATCCTCGACCAGGCGAAAGAATAGGCTCGGATATCCCCCACGGGGCAGGCGTGTCGCGTATCGTGAAGCGTGGAGCGTGAAGGGTATCTCGTATTGCGGATTGCGTAGCGCAGGGGAGATGATCGATACTTGAGACTTGATGCTTGAGGCTTGGGTACAGGATTGGGTTTGATTGGGTTTGTTTTTTTCCGTTCGGCGGAGCGGAATATTCTTGTAACTCCTTGTGGAATAAGAGGTTGCGGGGATTTCTTCGTTTTGGGAATTGGGTTTGTTTTGCATAATTGACTGATAGCCACGAAGGCACGAAGACACGAAGAAGACTGAATACAGAAGACTGAAGACAGGAGGACAGAAGGCGGATGGCGGATAGCAGATGACGGAGACGGGAACACGAGCGGCAAAGTGGGCGGGATGGGAGGCATAGGCAGAAGACAGAAGACAGGATACAGAAGACAGGAGGCCCGGCTTCGCAGGAGGCTATGCCGGGGCGTGTCAAGGCTACGCGAGGGCAGGCGGCCGACGGACGACGCAGGACTGGAGACGGGAACACGAGCGGCAAGATGGGCTGGATGGGAGGATTGGGAGGCGACGCGCCTGAAATGCGAAATTCTCCACAGGACGCCTTGAGGCGGAATCCCGAAATCCGAAATAATCTCGAAATCTGAATGAGCCAAATTCGAGACAGCTCGTTTTCGCAACCAGGGGTCGGGGTATCTGGGTAATTTGTTAATACTCGATGGTTGATTCTTGATTCGGGCATGGTTCGACCCTCCTTATTACTTACTGTTTATTCAGTTTGATGCGTATTATATCATATTGCAAGTTTGATGTCAAGTAAAATTTAACCACAGATACCTAAGGCACAGGTTTCACAGATTTGCACGGATTAGATCAAAAGAAGTCAGCCGCTAAGGCAGAAAGACACAAAGAATATAGCCACCGAGGGGCACAGAGGACACAGAGATTGGATCAAAGGAACTTGGCTACGAAGACAGTAAGACGGAAGACGGGAGACAGAAGACAGGAGGATGGATGGCATGGAATATGGTAAATGTTTTTGCCTGGGGGGGATTCGATTGATTCCCGATGGGTCGGGATCTGCGCTTTGCTGCGATATTTTGGTTGCGGGAGTAAGAGGGTTGGTTAGAATTGGCGGGGTATGGGCCCTGCCCACGGGTGGCAGGGCTAAACGGGGGGGGAAGGTTGTTTGAGGGGATAGGATGGCGAAAGACGGTTTTGACAGGTATTTGAGTGAGATAAATGGGGCGAGGGGGCGATATAGACGATGAAGGCTGTTCTGGAAATCGGAAAAAAGGACTTCTTAAGGAAATGGGCGGGGTAGTCGATCAAAGGAGTCACAACGAATTGTGGCGTTTTTCAATAGCCTCACCGTTCCTAGTTTTCGTAGAATGCTTTATAATGCCTTAATTGTAATCTTTTGGGTCTAAGGGTAAAGCAATATATAAGCAGATTTGTAAGCGTTCAGGCGGATTTTGTTAAATCGCCTGATGTTTTTATTAACGATGGTACAGGGATGCCGTTTAAATGACAATGACA
>JAFGTU010000289.1 GCA_016933985.1 Sedimentisphaerales bacterium
CCGATTGTCACGACCCGTTCTTCAGGCTCGCCGAAGGGCTTGTCCCGTCGGGCCGGAAGACCGCACGAGATGTGTATAACTGCAGGGGCTTCGTCGCCCACCATACAACCGACGCATGGCTTCACACAAGCCCCTTCGGCTCGGTCGGATACGGAATGTGGCCTATGGGCGCCGCCTGGTGCACCCAGCATTTCATGGAGCACTACCGATTCACAGGCGACAAGAAATTCCTCAAAACCAGGGCATTTCCGATACTAAAAGAAGCCTCCTTCTTCCTGCTCGACTGGCTCGTCGAAGACCCCAAGACCGGCAGGCTCGTCTCCGGCCCATCCAACTCCCCGGAAAACGCCTTCAAGGCCCCCGACGGCAAAAACGTGAACCTCTCGATGGGACCGTCAATGGACCAGGAGATAATCTGGGACACGTTCACCAACCTCATCGAAGCGGCGGAAATTCTGCGAATCAAGGACGACTTTGTCAAGGAGATCGTCACCGCTCGCGAGAAGCTGGCCCTGCCCAAGATCGGCTCGGACGGCAGGCTCATGGAGTGGGCCGAGGAATTCGCCGAGCCAGAGCCGGGCCATAGGCACATGTCGCACTTATTCGCCGTGCACCCCGGCAGGCAATTTACCACCCGAAATTCGCGGGAAATGTTAGCCGCGGCGCAGAAGAGCATCGAGTTTCGCCTCGCCCACGGCGGCGGACATACAGGCTGGAGCAGGGCCTGGATCATCAACTTCTGGGCAAGATTCCTCCAGGGCGATAAGGCGCAGGAGAACGTCAACGCCCTCTTGATAAAATCGACTCACCCCAACCTCTTCGACAACCATCCGCCCTTCCAGATCGACGGCAACTACGGCGGCTGCGCAGGAATTGCGGAAATGCTCCTTCAAAGCCACGCCGGCGAAATCCAACTCCTCCCCGCACTGCCAAAGGCATGGCCCAGCGGGACGGTAAAGGGCCTCCGCGCCCGAGGCGGATTCGAGGTCGATATCGCCTGGAAGGATGGAAGGCTCGCTTCCGCCACGATCCGCTCGCTGCTGGGCAATCCCTGCACGGTCCGAGCAGATGGCCCGGCCCGTATAACATCCGAGGGTAAAAAGGTGGCGACAACTGCTGATGATGAGAACGCAGTCGAATTCAAGACAAAGGCCAATCGAATATATCTGGTCTCGGCGGGCAACTGAGGAGTTTTATGGACCTCGGGCTTGGATTAATCTGGTTCGGCGTCTGGATCGTGGCTTTGACCTGCCACGAAGCCGGTCACGCATTCGCCGCCCTGAAACTGGGCGACCCGACGGCCTATCATCACGGCCAGGTGACGCTGGACCCGCTTGCCCACATCAAGAGAGAGCCGTTCGGCACGGTAATCCTGCCGATCATCTCCTACGCATTCTTCGGCTGGATGCTCGGCTGGGCAAGCGCGCCTTACGACCCCTACTGGGCCCAACAAAACCGGAGAAAGGCGGCATGGATGGCCCTGGCAGGACCGATGGCAAACCTGATTCTCGTAATCGCAGCCGCCCTGGCAATCCGCGCAGGTATGCTCTTAGGCGTATTTTCTCAGCCTGAAAGCGTGAAGTTTGTGCAGGTCGCCGCGGCCAACTCGCCCGGTCCGGCCAACGCCGTCGCAACCCTTCTAAGTATCTGGTTCTCGCTGAATCTAATTCTTTTTGTTTTCAACCTGATGCCGCTGCCGCCGCTTGATGGCAGCCAGGTCCTGGTGCTCTTTCTTAGCGAAAGCGCCGCCGAACGCTACAACCAGCTAATCCATCAGCCGGGCCTTAGAATCTTCGGCCTTGTTGTCGCCTGGAATCTCGTCGGTTTTGTCCTGGACCCGGTGTGGCTGGCCGCGGTCAATCTGCTGTACCCGGGCGCTGGTTATCATTGACGATTTCCTCGGCAAGCGCGCCGTCCCGTCAAAATCGACAAAACTGTTGATAAACCCGCAGGAGCATAATATCCTATCGGTGAGATTCTGTTTATCGGAGTGCGACTGTGCAGACAAGGCGATTAGGCAATACGGGTTTGGAGCTGACGACCGTCGGACTGGGCACATGGGCGATTGGCGGGCCCTGGCAGTTCGGGTGGGGGCCGCAGGACGACGACGAAGCCGTTGCAGCCGTCCTCAAGGCCCTCGATATGGGCATAAACTGGATAGATACCGCCCCCGCCTACGGGATAGGCCATTCCGAGGAGCTTGTCGGCAGGGCGCTCAAGCAAACCAGCCAAAAACCGATAATCGCCACCAAGTGCGGCATCTTAGGCAATGAAAAGAGAGAAAAAGTAACCTGCCTCAAGAAAGAGAGCATCCGCAAGGAGTGTCTCGACAGCCTCAAGAGACTCGGCATTGACGTAATCGACCTCTACCAGATGCACTGGCCCGACCCGGATGAGGACGTCGAAGAGGGCTGGGAGGAGATGGCAAAACTCAAAGACGAGGGGCTGGTGCGATACATCGGCGTCTCCAATTTCACCGTCGGCCATCTCCAACGCGTCCGCAAAATCCACGAAGTCGCCTCGCTCCAGCCGCCTTACAGCATGCTGCACCGCGAGTGCGAGGCTGAGCTTTTGGGCTATTGCGCCGAGAACAATATCGGGGTCGTCGCCTACAGCCCTATGCAAAGGGGCCTGCTGACCGGCAAATTCAACGCCGAAAAGCTCGCTGCCTTGGACCCTGGCGACCATAGAAGAAAGCACCGCGACTTCCAGGAGCCGCAATTCACGGCAACGCTTGAACTGGTTGAGCAGCTCAAAGAAATCGCTCAGCGCCGCGGCCGAACCTGCGCCCAACTGGCGATAAGCTGGGTCCTCCGCCGAGCGGAAATCACCGCCGCCATAGTAGGCGCACGAAACCCCGCCCAGATCAAAGAAACGGCCCCGGCCGCCGATTGGAGCCTGAACGAAGAAGATATTAGAGAAATTGAGGTGCTCCTGGCTGAACGCCAGGCAAAAATTCCATAGCAACTAATCACAGGGGCGCGTTGTGGTAAAAGAAAAACTCAAACGAATCGACGGTTGCAAAGACATCAAGTCTGCACTGCTTCCACATTGCCGCTTGAGAGAAGGTCAAATTTGGCAGGACACGGTGAGAGGGCATCAGATCGGATGTCTTGACGCAACCGATAAAGATGCGATTCGAGAACTGATGGCCGGCGAAGCATCATCACTGGCCGTTCAGGATCCACCGTATAACCTTGTCGTCGGCAACATCAACAGTGAGGGTCTGGGGCGCACTTCGGTTGAAGATTATATTGAGTGGAGCAGGAAATGGGTTGGCGCGATGGAAAGAACGCTACGCGACGACGCGAGTCTTTATGTCTGGCTCGGTGCCGACCAGAACGCGGGGTTCCAACCGCTTCCGGATTTCATGATTATGATGAGAGAATTCACGGAATGGAGGACGCGCAGTTTTATTACTATGAGAAACCAGCGAGGCTACGGAACCCAGAAGAACTGGATGGCGGTGCGACAAGAGCTCCTGTACTACATCAGGGGAAAGCCTGCTTTCAACGTAAACGCTGAATACACCGATATTCCCAAAATTCTCAGGGGGTACTATAAGAAAGTCAACGGGCGGGTGACTGAGAACCTGGAGCGCAGCAACTCCAGGAACATCAGGGCCGGAAACGTCTGGGTTGATGTTCAGCAGGTCTTCTACAGGATGGAGGAGAACGTTCCCGGGTGTTATGCCCAGAAACCGCTCAAAGCAGCCGAGAGAATCATCTCAGCCAGTTCGGATTGCGATGATGTGGTGGTGGACTTCTTCGCCCATTCCGGAACTACGCTGCTCGCTTGTGAAAGGCTGGGTCGAAAGTGCTTTACATCGGACATCGATCCTATTTTCGCCGAGATTAGCATACGAAGGCTGGAGCGCTACAGACAGACAGGCATGACCGGATGGCAATTCAACAGCCCATTCCCCGAAGTTGACGTTGAATGGGACGGCCAAGAGAGCCGCAGCGGGACAGACCGGGCGCAGGACACGAAGTTCGTGTCTGACAATCTGTTCGATTGCCTGCCGGCGAGGAGATAAAAAACAGCCCTATGGAAAAGCTCAAGACCAAGCTTAAAAAGCTGCTGGAAAACCTCGAAAATGCCGACGACTTCAAAACATCCCTGGAGAGCCTGGTATCAGTCTATCCTTTCAACGAATATGAATACATGATCTCACACCTTCTCGCTGCTGACAAACTCACGCTGGACGAATATCATCAACTACGGGATTCATACATAGAACGAAATCTGTACCTGTATGTTTTTGAGATATCCGCCCCCAGAGGTCTTGGCGACAAGTGGGCCTACGGCCAGTTGAAACAGCTTGCGCCGGAATTCGTAAAACCAACAAAAAGGCTGGATGCGAAATACTCCAACCAGTACGATCTGTGGCTGGACTGGACGGACAAGGAAGGAAAAGCGCATGGAATACGCATTGAGGTAAAGACATCAAGGGCAGTGGATTTTGAACGACCCGATGAACCACTTTATATCAAGGCCCTTGCCTCGGATTCAGACAGGCCCTTCGACATGAACTTTCAGCAGATGAAGCCGCGATGCGCGGATGTCTTTCGGTGGATAGGCTTCTGGCGGGATAAGATACGCTATTGGATCCTGTCGCGGGATGAGGTTCAGAGCAACAAGTACTTCTCCAAAGGTCAACATAGAGGAAATGTTGGGGAGGGGCAACTCCACCTTAACCGAGAGAATGTAGAAGAGTTCAACAAGTATGAGGTTGGCTCCACGAATATAAGCAAAGCCGTCGTTGCGGCGTATAAAAGACAAATGAAACTGAAGTAATACCGTTGCGGGAACTCAATATGGCAAACAACAATGAGATTTATACCAGTCCGCTCGTGGAGCGGAACGCTTCGAGAGAAATGGCTGAGCTTTTCGGCCCGCAGAAGAAATTCGGTACATGGCGCAGGCTCTGGCTGGAGCTGGCCAGGGCGCAGAAGAAGCTCGGCCTGGATATTGCGCAGAGCCAGTTGAAGCAGATGACTCGCAAACTCGATGATATCGATTTCAAGAAGGCAGCCGAATTCGAGAAACGCTTTCGGCACGATGTCATGGCGCACGTCTATACCTTCGGGGCCGCTGCCCCCAAGGCCGCGCCCATAATCCACCTCGGAGCGACGAGCTGCTACGTCGGCGACAACGC
>JAFGTU010000290.1 GCA_016933985.1 Sedimentisphaerales bacterium
CTTGGCTGCGAAGCATAGGATGCCCTCGAAGCAAAAAAAACAGGGCCACAGGAAAAGTATCACTTGACTACGAGCTCTTCATAGGTGCCCAGGTCTTCGAAGTCCGAGCTCATATAGGTGCAGCCGAAATAGGGGAACGAGGTGGGATTGAGGCCCCAGGCCATCAGGAAGTAGTCTTCAGTGCCCGTGCCCTGGATGGAGGGCTTGGTCTCGCCGTCGATATAAAACCGTGCGTCACCCTCGCCGAACCAGAAGGGGCTTCGGGACCTCGCGGACATCACGGTCCCGACGTAGTGGCCCCGGCCCTGTATATCGGCGATTAGATAGTCGCTGCCGAGCTTCTCCGGGAACGCCTGGTTATACTGGGCGCAGAAGTAAGGTGTCTCGGTGGGGATGGCATCCTCCTCGGTATAGTCTATATGGTAGTAAAAGCTCCGGACGTTTTTGTTGCCCTCGTTGGTAGCGGTGATTATGCCGCGTTTGAAGAACGGCATGGGCCAGTAGCAGTTGTAGCCGTCGCCGCCCTCGACTTGCACAGGGACCGATTTCAACTCCAATCGCCGACCGAATCCCGCTCCGAAGAAGTCGCCGATGGGGGCTTCGACGGCAGGCTCACTTGAATCATCCCAGTGTATTCGCAGGATGATTTCGTTGGGTGCGGCCGAGCCTCCTGATTCGAGCCAGTTCGGACGTGCCTCGTTGAAGGTCAGCCAGATGTGGCGAATGACAGCCGGCCCTTTTATGTCGGCCAGCACCTTCGTTTCGGCCGGTGTAATATACTTGATTCGGTCGGAATTGCCCGAAAAGCTCGGGTCGGTCGAGGTGACCGCGCGCGACCGACCTGGTTGGACCTTCATCAAGGCATCCATATCCCGGGCGGACAACGATAGGACCCATATCGACGGAAAGAACCACAACAAGAGACAGGCAGCCATATTTCGCTTAATTCCCTTAGCCATTGGTGAATCTCCTTAACTGATGCTTATGCTTGCAACGGACAACCTTTATCCTCATGCGAGGGATTCTATGTCGCGGATAATTTGTTGTTTTGTGTCGTCGGGCAGGCGGGCCAGGCCGATATTGTCGCCCCAGCCGTTGGTGACGCTCACGCCCGCCCCGACCTTACGGGCAAGATCCATCTGCGCCGGCCATAATGACTTGAAAAGCCACGCGCAAGGCTGCCAAGCCTTGTCGCCGAGAGTGCCAAGCAAAGCTGCGCCGTTTGCAACGAGAAAGTCGCGTCGATTCATTTTCTCAACTCCTTCAAAGATGTCCCGGCTTACCCTATTCAGCGTCTTGGGTCGAGGCCCTTCCAGCTATGTCTCCAGTGGTCCTTTCCGGGACTCTCGACGACCATCGCTTCGCCTTCTCGCCACGCCTTGAGCGGCAGGTTGTTCTCGTCCTTCAGATAACGAGCCGGCATAAAGCCCTGCTCGACCAGTGTCTCCAGCGAATCCGGAAGCGTATCGAATGCCAGCCGATATGCGTAGAGCGCCCGGCCGATGCCCAGCCGAATGAAATGCGCCTCGTGATGCGTGCGCTCGGTGCGCCTGGCCTCTTGCGGCAATTTCAGCAGCCGCAGGACCTCGACTGCGAGCGGCCCGACCTGCTGAGCGGTCGCGCGGAAGGCAAGAGTGTGGTCGCCCTTCTCAAGCTCGTGCGTCCCCAGGGCAATATCGGCCTCGGTAGTCTCCAGCGCGCTGAAGTCGGCGGTAAGAACCTCGCTGCCGTCGATCTCCACATCGTAGGTCCCGTTGCCGGGGCCGTTGGCGGCGGTCAAGCGTATTGCGAAGCGTCCGCCTTCGGAAACCTGAAATGGCAGAGTGAGCACCTTGCCCGGCTTATTGTTGGGCCAGGCGAGGACCGGCCGAGCGCCGAAGAATCCCTGGGTCTCGACCTTAACCTTGGCCTTGCCCGAGGTTTTTGCGTACCGGTAGGCCTTGACGAGATGGCGGCGCTGCCAGGGGACGCGCCGCTCGTGCCAGCTCGGCAGCGGCGGGAAGGTGGTCTGCGGCTTGCCCATCTGATACCAAAACGCTACGCTGCTGAAAAAGTCGGGGCGTTCGAGGTAGAAGCCATCCTCCGACTCATCGCGGTTGCCCCGGTGCTCAATAGCGACTTTGAGCGACTTTGCAAAGTGCACCGGGTCGAGCAGGTGCCAGCGGTAGCAGACGCCACAATTGCCGGCAGAATAGCCCTGCCAGCGGGGCTGGCCGAACCAGGGGGTAGTTCTCTCCCGGTATCCCCAGGCATCGTTGAAGTAGTCCTCGCTGCCTGTCCCCTGCAGGCTTGGGACTTGCTCGCCATCGATATAGAAGAAGTCGTCGCCCTCGCCGAACCACCCATCCTGGCCCAGTGTCACGGACATCACCGTCCCCACGTAGAAGCCGTTTCCTTTCAGGTCTGCCAGGAGGTAGTCGCGGCCTGCGACAGCCGGGTATTCCTGGCGATAGCGGGCGTAAAAATAAGGCGTTTCAAGGGGAAGAGCGTTCAATTGCACCCAATCTAACTGCCAGTACAGGCCGGTCGAGCGGTCGGGATTGTCGTTGGTTACTACGATTCGCGCCTGCTTACGGAAGGGCATCCTCCAGTAGCACGTTAGTGAGCCCGTAGGCGAAACCTGGACGGGGATACTGTTGACCACGGCGGGTTTTCCATGCCCCACGGTGAAGAAATCGCCTACCGGGACTTCGACGCCGGGATTCTCATCGCCGTCGTAGTATATGCGCAAGGTCAAAGAGTGCAGCTCGCCGACCCAGCCTGAATGGCTCGTGAACCATATATGCGTAACGACGCCCGGACCTTCGAGTACCGGCATATCGACTGATTCTCCGGGCATGAGCCAATCCATATCGAGGTTTTCGCTGTGCCAGCCGGGCTGCTGATTGCTTGAGACGCGGCGATTTCGCCCTTTCGGAGCCGAGGCTACAGGGCCAAGCAGGTCGACGAGCGACGGCGCAACAGTTTGCTCTTCGGAATCCTTTTCATAGTCGATCCACACGGCGTCGTTCATATAGGCGCCGGCGTATTCGTAGGTCATGTAGCCGTCGCGGCCGTTGTTGTTGGAATTGCGGAAGAGAAAGAGCCCTCCACCGGCCTGATTAGGGTCGTCCTTGTAGCCGACGATCAGTACGCTATGCCCATCGATAACGCCGTCCGGCGGCGCCATTTCGAGAATATCGTCTTTCCATCGCGCGTTCTTTGGCCAGCGAAAGCCCCCGCAGACCGGCCACTGCCGGGCGAGCACACCTTTGATGGCTGCCAAGTGCTTCTCCGTGAGTCCTGTGTTCGGGTTCCACTGCTTGATCCAGTGCAGCCGGCAGCCGATCTCATGCATCTGTCGCGCGTGGTCCTTTGCTTCCTCGCCTGGCGCCCGGTTGGGGTCGAATGTATCCTGATAAGGCATATCCTGCTCGGGACACGCTCCGTAGATTGTGAATCCCCGCCAGAGGTCGGAGAAGAAGCCGCCGTCCCGCATTTCGCCGAGCGCCTGATTTGAAGCCCAATTGAGAAACTCGACGCTCAATTGCGCTGCCCGGCCTTGCTTGCTCGCCAGGGCATACTCCAAAGCTCCCACCACTGTGAAGACCGAGCAGGTGCCCCGCTTGCCCTGAAGGCGTGGGCCGAGCCCCCATTTTTTTAAGGCAGGCCGGAGATCGACGCCGCCGGCCGGCGAATCGATACCCTGCGAGCTGACTTGGAGCGGGGCGGCGAGAAGAACTTGTGACAGAAGTAACCAGGCCGTCAGCCCCAGGCTGCCCGGCACTCGATGAAGCCACGGGGAAAAACACGTCCTCAGCATAGAAGACTCCTCACTTTCTCACGCCTTGCGGCTCCTTCCTGACGAACGAACACGATGCGACGAACATGCAAGCTAATATGGGATAGGATACCAAGATTTCATCTCAGTTTCAACAATGCTCGTGAATCCAGCAACCCATAACATCCGGCGCATAGAAAGGGGCCAAGCCATTTGCGGCCGATATACTCATTGAAGTTTTATCAAGGCATGGTAGGATTCTCATAAGAATAACAGGGCTTAGAAAGAGTATGTTGGGCGTCAGCTTTCTTGATTTGTGCTGGAGATACTGTAATGAAGAGAACACTCATCATAAAAACGATTGTGTTTTGTGTGTTGATCGAGATTGGGCTGTCTGCTCAGGCGCAGGCTTCCACGGCGAATATCAATCTGGACAAGAGGGGCGAGCCCATCTCCAAGTACATCTATGGGCAGTTTATTGAGCATTTAGGGCGCTGCATCTACGGCGGTACTTGGGCCGAGATGCTGGAGGATCGCAAGTTTTACTACCCGGTTACCGGAGAGGCGCCGGCCTGGACCATGTACAAGCCTGGTCCGCGATCCTGGGACGGGGAAGGTCATCCTTACGAGCTGCTGACGCGCTCGCCCTGGATGATCATCGGGGACAAGGGGGCCGTTTCGATGATTATAGAAGGGGCCTACGTGGGGGAGCACACGCCGCGGATTGCTCTATCCGGCGACGCAGCGCCTAACGGCCTTTTTCAGGAGCGTCTCGGACTGGTTGACGGCAGGGAATATACCGGCCGAATCGCGCTGGCCGGCGACCCTCAGGCCGCGCCGGTCGAAGTGAGTCTCGTCTGGGGCGGGGGAGCCGGCGACCGGGACACAGTCGTGATCGACAAGATTGCAGAGGACTATGTGAAATTCCCGTTGCATTTCACTGCCGGGGGCTACACGGACAACGGTCGCCTGGAGGTCGTCAGCCGCAGCAAAGGGTATTTTCAGGTCGGCGCGGCATCACTCATGCCGGCGGACAACATACTCGGCTGGCGGGCCGACACCGTTGCCTTGCTGAAAGAGCTCAATGCGACGGTCTATCGCTGGCCGGGAGGCA
>JAFGTU010000001.1 GCA_016933985.1 Sedimentisphaerales bacterium
GGGTCGATGAGCCGGAGAAGGTGGGCACCGACCGCGTAGTCTCCGCCGCTGCGGCTTATGAAGTCGTAGGAGACGCCGTCATCATCGTCGATTGCGGCACCGCCGTCACTATCGACCTGGTTGACGCCAACGGCATCTTCAAAGGCGGCGTTATTTGCCCGGGCTTTGAAATCAGCGCCAAGGCGCTCAAAGAGAATACCGCACAACTACCTAACATCAAAGTGGTCAAGCCCAAGGGACCTTACGGCAGGAACACAGCGGACGCTATAAACTGCGGATTGTACTACTCCATCCTCGGCGCACTGCAGGAGATCATCAGGCGCTACGCCGAGGAGCTCGGCAAATGGCCGCAGACCGTCATAACGGGCTCAGCCGCGAACGTCATAGCCGGCGATTGTAGCTTCATAGACAACTACGTGCCGCATCTGGTCGTAAAGGGCATCGTCCTGGCATACAAAAGACATATCAAACAAGAAGCCGCAGACTCGTGTTAACCTATGGCTCTTTACGCAGCAGCAATGACGGGCAAGGGGATCGGAGCGATTGCCACCGTTCAGATCTTCGGTGACGATGTGCAGCGGGTGTTGGCGGAAATCTTCAAGCCGGTCGGCTCGAAGCCGGCGGAATTTAAGACCGGCAAGATCCCGCTCGGTTCAATTGTCGATAGGGATAAGACTATCGACCAGGTGACAATCGGCTGCGAAGGGCCGCAGAACTTGGCCATACACTGCCACGGAAATCCCCTTGTCGTGGAAATGATTATGGAGCTGCTCAGAAACCACGGCGCCGAGCTAATCAGTGCCGAAGAATTTCTTAGAACAACCTTAGCGGCGCAGGGATCTCTCAACGCAATCGCAATCGAAGCCAAGTTGGCCCAGTTGAATGCAAAGACGCTCACGGGCACAAAGATACTCGCCAATCAAATCGACGGCGGACTGACTAAATGGCTCGAAAACGCAAAGACAGCCCCTCTCGACCGAATCGCAGCCAAGGCCGAACAGATACTCGCAGACAGCGGAGCGGCCGAGCTAATCATCTCCGGCTGTAAGATAGTCCTGGCGGGCCCGCCCAATAGCGGTAAGAGCACGCTGTTGAACCGCTTAGCGGGCCGACAGAAGGCGATTGTTACCGATATCGAGGGCACGACCCGCGATTGGGTCTCGGCTCAGTGCCAGATAGGCCCGCTATCCGTAATGCTGATCGATACCGCGGGACTCGACGAAAAGCTGACGGCAAGCTCGGGGGCAACGACCGAGAAGACCGCCCAGGAGATGACGGCCCGGATTCTAACCGAGGCTGAGCTTATCCTGCTTGTCCTGGACAACAGTAAAAGCGCCGATCAACTCAACAGAATGCCACTCGGCAAGATCGCGGCGAAGAAAGTCCTGACGGCCCTGAACAAGGCCGACCTGCTCGCCAAATTCGACGCCGCTCAATTGCCAAACAGCCTGAGCAACGCGGTGGAAATAAGCGCCAAATCAGGTGCCGGCATCGAAAACCTTAAAAAAGCAATCCTCCAAATCGCCGGTGTCAGCGAAATCACTACGAAAACCGCTGTTGCCTTCACCCCACGCCAGCAAGACCTCCTGAAACAACTAACTACCGTCAAGTCCAAACAGCAGACAGCCTCAATCATATCAGAGTTGTTAAATGGCTCGCTGGGTGTATAATCTGCGGCTATGGTCGGGCCGACTGAAAATATAACGCCTGCTATGAGGCAGTTTCATGCGTTTAAGAAACAGCACCCGGATTGCATTCTGTTTTTTCGGATGGGCGATTTCTACGAGACTTTCTACGAGGACGCCAAGATATGCTCGAAGGTATGCGGGCTTGCTTTGACCAGCAGGGACAAAGGCAAGCAGACGCCTTTGGCCGGCGTCCCGTATCATGCCATCGACGGGTATCTCAAGAAGATGATTCAGGCGGGCTATCGCGTGGCGGTCTGCGAGCAGGTCGAGGACCCCAAGACGGCCAAAGGCGTGGTCAAGCGGGATGTGGTGCGAATCGTAACGCCCGGCACGCTTACCGATGATATGCTGCTCGAGGCAAAAGAGGATAATTTCCTCTGCGCCGTTGGCCTGGGCAATAAGGGCGCGGCGGCACTAAGCTGGGTCGATATCTCAACCGGGCATTTCTTCGCCCAGCAGCTCAGCGAAGATAAGTTACTCGACGAGTTGCTTCGGCTATCGCCCGCTGAATGTCTCATTGCGGACCGGCGGGGCGAGCTCTTCGAGGCAGAGACCAAGAAGCTCACAAGGGACATCGCTCAGCTTACCAGCGCTATCGTAACCGAGCGTCCATCCTGGTACTTCGACCCGTACCAGGCCAGGCAGCGGCTACTCAAGCACTTCGGCACGGCGACGCTCGAGGGCTTCGGGATCGACGACGGCGACGACGGCCTCATCCCCCCCGCGGGGGCTATCATCGAATACCTCAACGAGACCCAGAAAACGACCCTCGGCCACATCCGCAGCCTGAGGAAAATCGAGAGGCGGGCATTCCTGCAAATCGACCCGACCACGCTGCGAAGCCTCGAAATCCTCCGGACAATTCGCACCGAGAGCAGCAAAGGCTCGCTGCTCGAATCACTCGACCAGACGCTGACCGGCATGGGCGGGCGAATGTTCGCCGGCTGGCTGTGCATGCCGTTGTGCAACCTGGCCGCCATAGAGCGGCGACAGGACGCCATCGAGGAATTGAAGAACAGCGAGAGCGGGCTGGCCGATATCCGCAAGCTGTTGGCCGACATATCCGACATTGAGCGAATAGCCGCGCGAATCAGCACGTTCCGCGCCTCGCCGCGAGACCTGCTGGCGCTGGCGGGTGCGCTGCGGCAGATACCGCCGTTGCGAGAGAATCTCAAGGGATTCGCCGCTGAGCTGTTGGGGCAATTAGCCGCAGCCTGCGACAGTATGGACGAGTTGGCTGAACTGCTCGAATCGGCTATCGAGCCTGACTGCCCGACGCACCTCCGAGACGGCGGCGTTATCAGGGCCGGCTTCAACGAGAAGCTCGACTCGCTGCGCTCGATTTCCAAAGACGGGCAGAGCTTTCTACAGAACTACCAGAAAGAGCAATCGCAGCGGACCGGTATCAGCAATCTGAGGATCGGCTACAACAAGGTCTTCGGCTACTACATCGAGGTCTCTCACGCCTCGGCAGGCAAGGTTCCGCCCGACTACGTCCGCAAGCAGACAATCAAAAACGCCGAGCGGTACATCACCGAGAAGCTCAAGGAATACGAAACCCAGGTCCTCGGCGCCGAAGAAAAGGCCCTCGATCTCGAGCTCCAACTCTTCGAGGACCTCCGCAGCCGGGCCGCCGAGTACGTTGGGCGGCTCCAGGCCCTTGCCGATACGCTTGCCAAGTGCGATTGCTTAGCCGCCCTGGCATACGTTGCCAAACGGCGCAATTACGTTCGGCCAAAGATGACGGACGGCGGAGAGCTTGTCATCAACGAAGGAAAGCACCCCGTCCTGGCCGAGATACTCGGCCCCGAATTCGTGCCCAACGACATCGAGCTTGGCGGCGGAGCCGGCGACATCGTAGTCATCACGGGACCGAATATGAGCGGCAAAAGCACTTATATCCGCCAGGTCGCGCTGCTTGTGCTGATGGCACAGACAGGGTCATTCGTCCCGGCCAAGGAGGCCGAGATAGGGCTGGTCGATAGAATCTTCACCCGTGTCGGGGCCTCCGATGAGCTGGTTCGCGGGCAATCGACGTTTATGGTCGAGATGACCGAGACCGCCAATATCATCAACAATGCCACGGCCAAGTCGCTTGTGATCCTGGATGAGGTAGGCCGAGGCACCAGCACCTACGACGGCCTGTCCCTGGCCTGGGCGATCACAGAGCACATCGCAAACAATATCAAGTGCCGCACCCTCTTCGCCACCCATTATCACGAGTTGACGGAGCTATCCGAGCTGTTCAAAAACGTAAAGAACTGCAACGTCGCCGTCCGGGAATGGATGGATGAAGTGGTCTTTCTCCACAGAATCCTGCCCGGTGGGACGGACAAGAGCTACGGAATCCACGTGGCAAAACTGGCGGGCGTGCCAAAAACAATCCTCGACCGCTCCAAAGAAATCTTGGAAGAATTAGAGGCAACATTCCAGAAAGAGGCCGCCAGCGAACACTTAGCCCGCCACAAAACAAAAGAGCCGGACCGCGACGTCCTCTTCGTCCAGAAACACAAAACAGTCCTTGAGAAACTTGCCTCAACCGATATCAACAACCTCACGCCAATCGAAGCAATTAACCTGCTTAGTCAGGTCAGAGACGAGATTGACGGAAGACACGGCGGAGACGACAGAAGACAGACGACAGATGACAGAGGAAAGAACCGGAGCTAACAAAATGAGCGAGAGGATTGAGAGTTTCCGGGACCTTAATGTTTACAGGCTGGCGGCCGTACTCCAGCAGGATATCTTCGAACTGACAAAACAGTTCACAAAAGAGGAGCTTTTTCTCTCTCACCGACCAGATTAGGAGGTCTTCCCGCTCGATAGGGGCAAATATCGCCGAATCCTGGCCGAAACGACGTTACCCGGCTCACTTCGTTAGGTGTGCAAGAAGTTATGTCGAGTAGAGCCATGTTCACCATAACAAAGGTGGTTAACGAAGGTTGACTTGGCGGCCTGAGGTTAACACATCGCGGCCAGTGGCCGCAACCAAATCCGAAGCACGAAATCCGAAATCCGAAACAAATTCAAATGACCAAAACTCAAAATTCAA
>JAFGTU010000291.1 GCA_016933985.1 Sedimentisphaerales bacterium
ATAGCCACGAGCACGCCCGTGCGATCCGCCAGATATTGTGCGAACTCTCGCAGGTCCGCCGCGCCCTGGGCGCCGGGGAACCCGTTTTGCCAGGCCTCGTTCGCCACTTCGAGATGAAGAATCTTGTGTTCGCGGCCTTTAATATTCTCCAGGATGCCGTCCAGGTGGGCCAGCCGGTCGGCCTTGCGGGGCATAACGTGCTGGGCGTCGGCGAAGATTGTCACCTCGGCGCGCAGGCCGTTCTCCGCAACTATGTCGAGCAGGTCGCGGAATTGCTCCCAGTAGTCGGGCCAGCCCTCAACGGGATGGCCGGCGCTGTTGGTGAAGGTGGTCGGCGCAATCTCCAGCCCGTCCCAGTTCACCATCGAGAGGATGCGAACGTAGTTGAATCCATTCGCCGCCAACAGGGCAAGGTCGCTACTCAGCCGAGCGCGATCGTACTTCGCCCGGCGGAGTGCCTGGAAATACGATACCCCCAGGCCGAGGAACGGGCCGTTGGCGTCGCACAGCGATTTCCCTGTTAGGCGAACGACACTATTTTTGCCCGGCTGCGTCACCGTCGGCACATACGGCATCGTGCTCGACAGGTCCCACACCTTGACGTTGCTGAAGACTGCGCCGAGTGGCGCACCGGCGTCCGGCGAGCGCCGCGGACTGGCCGCAATGCGGACGCTGTGCCCCGCGGGATTCCAGGCGCACGCAACCGACGTAGTGAGCAGGAGCGTACCATCACGATAGACTTTCAGGATGGTATTGCCCGCACCGTCGGGCCCCCATTCTTCGCGGAAGTGATACCCCGCGTCGGAGTCCCAAGAGAGCCTCGCAGTGTCCGGCTCGACGTAGTTGGGCCGGATTTGCCAGACGATTTCCATCGCATTGCTCTTGACTGTATCGAGAGCGCCGATTTTGCGGATGAAATGCTTGAACAGATTATCGCGGTAGCCGCCGCTGTAGTTGAGGTCCGAGTCGCCGACCGTGTAGTCGTACATGTGGAATAGCTCGGTCTTATCCTCCATACCGGCGCGGGACTCATCCGGATGCAGCCCGCGCACGTCGAACTCCGCCGCGCCGTTGGTGATAGTCGGCACATGCCAGTAGATCGTGTCGTCTTTGGTCGTAACCTGCCATCCGCCCGCGACAAAAGCGCCGCCTGCTCTCGTGCCGAGCGTGCCCCCTTGCAGTGGGTCATCGAGCACCAGGGCAGCCGACGCGAGATGGCCGCCTATAAGGAATAATGCGGTTACGCCAAGTAGAACGGGGTTTGTCGCAGTAAAGTTCTTGCGTTTCATAATCGGCCTCCTGAAAAAGACGTTGCCTGAAAAGACTCACTGATTCGGTCCATCCAGTACACAAGATGAGTCGGTTCGTCAATGTTTTTGTTACGGATATGGGATGTAGTATGTCGCATGTCGTATCTCGTGAAGCGTAAAGGGTATCTCACGTTTCGTACGGGCGGGGCTGGGAATTGGGTTTGTTTGGGTTTGTTTTTTGCGGCGGAGCGGAGCGGAATATTGGTGTAACTCTTTGGGGCGCAACAGGTTGCACTGGTTTTATCCTTGAGAGAATTGGGTTTGTTTTGCGTAATGAACCCATGAATGCGCGGCAAGATAGGCAAGGCAGGCGATTTAGGCGGAGCAGTGATATGGGCATGTGGCATCCGGTGGGATGAACTTTTGGGTTGGGTTGCCATGATTTGAGCCTCCTTATACAGTTTCTATTAGTTTGATACGTGTTATACCACATAGGGAGTTGGATGTGAAGTGAATTTCCATTTTTTGACACGGATTTGCGCTGATAAACGCGGATTGTATGGTCGATTATGGAAATCCGCCCACGGCGGGGTTGTTTTGCGGGCTAAGGGGCGATATACTGACCCGAGAAGCCAGGATCTTTGAGATGAAAGCTGATTGAAATCGATGAACGAATTAGAACAGAGAGCTGTTCCCATTTTACAATGCGAATGTGGATGGTAAATCCTGCTGTTATGTGCAAAAAGCACCTCCTCGGCGAGCATGTGGAGTGTCACATGCTGGTGGTCCATCTGCAGCATAAGAGACAAATAACAAATTACATCAGGCTCAATCTCTTGCAGCCCAAGAGCCTCAAAGAAAGACACGACCAACTGGCTTTGGAAATGGATAACAGGGGGATGCTGCACAAGTCACCGCTTCCCGAATTTGATCTGTTATATCTTCCTGATGAGCACAGGATTTACACAGTGAATACAAGAGAATCATTGATTGAGCTGTCAAGAAGGTGCTCAGAATGTAGAGAGCGTTTAGATGCTTTGGATGGGAGCCAAGAAGATGCCAAGCTGTCGCAGAGAAGAACAGTCGTTTTTAGGAGTTTATGATATGAGCTTGACCGACTATTTTGAAACCACAGAAGGAACAGGAATATTGGCTACGGCCGATTCCGATGGGAATGTGGACTTGGCCGTCTATGCGCGTCCGCACATGACGGATGAGCAGACCATTGTGCTCATTATGTCTGACAGGCTGAGCCACGCTAATTTGCAGACCAACCCCAAAGCCGCTTACATGTTCATAGAAAAAACCAAGGGTTATGTCGGCAAAAGGCTTTATCTTCAGAAGATCCGTGAAGATAATGATGCTGAGTTGGTTCAGTCAATCAGAAGACATAAGAGATATGACCAGGAAGGCGGAACTGAATCTCAAAGCAGTGCTGTGTACTTCAAGGTTAACAAGATTCGACCATTGGTCGGGGATTAGCCCTTTTTTGCAAGCAGTATGTCTGGATGATGTGAAATGAAAAGAATCGGCAAATTAGTCTGTTCGTTGTTCGTATGCCTTCTGACGGGTTTTGTGGGGTCTTTTTTTACAAGGGATTCCGTTACGACCTGGTATTCTGACTTGTCCCGTCCGTCCTTTACCCCTCCCGATTGGGCCTTCGGTGTGGTGTGGCCAATCCTCTATATAATGATGGGGATATCCGCGTTTCTGGTTTGGAATAGGGGCATTGACAAGAGAGAAGTCAAAGCGGCTCTGGGAGTTTTCGTAGTTCAATTGGTCCTAAACGGCGTGTGGACTCCTATTTTCTTTGGTTTGCACATGATTGCTCTTGCCCTCGTTGAAATTGTATTACTATGGGCAGCCATACTAACTACGATTCATGTTTTTTGGAGAATCTCCAAACCGGCCGCTTTTCTTCTTCTGCCCTATATACTGTGGGTAAGCTTTGCTGTTATCCTAAACGCCGCCCTGTGGTTTCTGAACGGATAATAGGCGGAAAACAGCTGGAAATGGTGTGCGGTGCACACCCTGCATGGCTGTGGGCTATCCCTAAGCTTCGCTTAAGGCTGCCACCCGTTTCGTAAATACCCCGGCGCTTACGCTTCGGGCTTGTTGTCTTGTATGCGGAATGTCGTATTGGGAGGTTTCGGTGCCAGAAGGGGGCCGCTTAGATATAGACTTTGTCTGCCATTCTTGGGAATGGGATGCACTGGCGGATGTGTTTTTCTGCGGTTATCCATGCTACTGTTCTTTCGACGCCGAGTCCGAAGCCGCCGTGCGGGACGGAGCCGTACTTGCGAAGGTCGAGGTACCAGTCGTAGGTCTCAGGGTTGAGGCCTTGCTGCTTGATTCTATCGAGGAGGCGGTCGTGGTCGTCCTCTCTTACCGAGCCTCCGATGATCTCGCCGAAGCCTTCGGGTGCGAGCAGGTCGAAGTTCTCGACTACGTTTTCGTTGGCGCGGTCGGTCTTCATATAAAACGCCTTGGCCTGCTTGGGGTAGTGGGTGACGAAGACGGGCTTATCGTGCATGAGTGAGATGATGGTTTCATCGGAGCCGCCGAGGTCCTTGCCCCAGGTGAATTCCGCAGCTAATTGGGCGTGCTTGGGATTGTTTTCGATTTTCGTTTCGGTCTCGGCCAGCGTGCTTCGCAGGTCGATAAGGTCGGCGGCGATTTTATCCTTCTTCCACTGCTTCATCTGGCCGGATTGCTGAGTTTCGAGGTCAGCAATTTTCGCTTCGATCTCCTGCTTTTGGTTTTGGAATTCCTTCAACTGCTTTGCGAGGAAGTCTTTTGCTCTTGGGCCAGTTAGGATATCGACGGCTTGAGTATAGGTGAGGCGATAGAAGGGCGGCTGGATCTTTTCGAGGGCTTCGATGTTGACGCCCAATGTCTCCAGTTCGCTTTTGTTATCCTGGAGGACCCGGGCAACTATAAAGGATACGAAGTTTTCGGCGAGTTCGAGCAGGCCTGGCAGGTCTATGAATGCGACTTCCGGCTCGACCATCCAGAACTCGGTCAGGTGTCGGCGGGTCTTGCTCTTTTCGGCGCGGAAGGTGGGGCCGAAGCAATAGACCTTGCCGAAGCTCATCGCAGCCGATTCGAGGTATAGCTGGCCGGTCTGGGTCAGGTGCAGCGGCGTGCCGAAGTAATCGACCTCGAAGAGGGAGGTCTGGTCCTCGCCGACGATGGTCGTGAAGATTGGGGTGTCGATCAGGATGAAGGCGCTATCGTTGAAGAAGCGGCGGATGGCGTCGATGACGGTGTGGCGGACCTTGCCGATGCACCATTGGCGTTGCGAGCGAAAGTGCAGATGCCGGTGCTTGAGAAGGAAATCGACGCCGTGGGCCTTTGGCGTGATGGGATAGTCTGCGGCCGGCGAGATAATCTCCGCTCCCGTCACGGCCAATTCGTAGCCGCCGACGCTGCGCTCGTCTGCGCGGACGGCGCCGGTGACGGTGAGGGAGGATTCCTGGCCAAGGTGGCGCAACTGGTCGAAGAGGTCGTCGGGGACCTTGCCTTTCTCCACGATGCACTGGCAAAGCCCCGTGCCGTCCCGAATAATAAGAAACAGGACCTTTCCGCCGGCGCGAGAGTTGTAAAGCCAGCCGGCGAGGGTGACTTGGTCTTGAACGTGGTTCTTGAGTTGCGATATCGTTGAGTTCATATTATTTGTCATCGGCGCTATTTTCCTTTGTTTTACGGCCAGAAGAGCCTGTCGTCTCCGGGTTCTATATACTCGTTGGTATTAGGATCAACTGTAACATCCAATTGGCCGTCTTCGTCTATCTTGTTCTTGCCCTTACTGTATAGTGTGAATGTGTCATCGGCAAGCTTATAGACGAACGAATCTCCGGAAATAGGATCGAGGAATACTTCCGGTGGTGCGAAGGATTTGATTTCGTCGAGAGTCGTCGGCCAGAATCCGTGTCTATTCCTGTAGCGTCTTAGCTCCGTTATAATTTTGAGCGCTCGGCGGTTAGAGACTGTCCGGAGGTGGATATCGTGGGTACGTTTCAGTAAGGACCTGACGGATGTACCCGACCACAACGCCCGTAAACGAGCAAGGGGATGATTCGTCTTATTTGAAATCAGGCTATCGACCTCATAGATTGTTGCTGAGATGTCGGCCCAATTATCCAAAGTTGTCGGCTGTATTTGTTCAATAGTCTTGATCCGGCTTTCTGTCAGGTCGGCCTCTGCGAGCAAGATGTACAAGCCGTCCACGCCGACCGACTCGATAGCGAAACCGATGAGGTATTCGAGGAGAACGGGCTGTTGGTACAGGTGCCGTGCCAGTTGTATGATACATCGATGCTTGGCGATAGCGTTGTCGATTCGGCCTTCTGCGATATCGTTATTAGCGGCGCGGGCAAGTAGAAACGTCCAGCCACGCATGGCGGAGAAGCGGTTGATCTTACCGGGATTCAATGGATACGTGTAATCGGTAAATGGGAATCGGCACTCGTCGAATCCGGATGCGTGAAGAAGGCGATCGATTATCGGTTGACGGTCTTTGATCCATTCGGCAAGTTCCGGGTAATCAGCGGCAGTCCACGGCCGATCCAGGGTCATCGAGCCCGCATCCTCGGAAAGGAAATAAGGCCGGAGGGGAATCGGATCGTATTTTTCGAGCAGGTCATTGTAGATAGTTGCGGCGTTTTCTGAGTCTGGGATTGCTCTTGCGGCTTCTATTTCGGCGAGGCGCTGCTCGACGGATTTGGAATTCCATACGGACCAGGCAAGGTAGGCGATGATTGCTGCGAGGACGACGATAATGAAAGCGAGCCAAACGTGTTTCTTGTTGTGTTTGGTGTTATGCGGCGCGTCGTTGTCCTTGTTGTTTTCGGGCATTTCCTCTCCGGGGTGGCTATATCATCCTCCGGTTTGGTCCGGCAGTTCGAGCAGGCGTACGTCTTCGAGGTCAACCCTTCGTGCTGCTGCTCGTTTTGAGGCGATAAGGTCATCCTTGGACAGGACGAAGAAATCCTGTTCCTGATAGGTAAAAGTCTTCTTTCGGGTCCAGACGTCGGCAAACTCGATGCCGGGAGTGCTTGTCTGCACGTCGATTCTGACTTTGTCGCTGAAAACTGTGATCTCATGGGCGACGATGTCGTTGGGGGTTGTCATAGCGGCCGTTCCGAAGCCGGCCTCGGTGAGGGCCTTGAGCAGCCGCCGGGCATTCTCGGCTGTTGATTCGATTAGTATGTCGAGGTCGAAGGTCGCGCGGGGCACGCCGTGAAGTGCTGCGGCTATGCCTCCAATGACCAGGTATTTGACGTCATTTTGCTGAAAGGACTTGAACACGTCCTGAAGTCGGTTGAGCATGCCTTTGGTCCTTCAAACAAGGATTGACCGACAGAGCCAGGTCGGTAAAGCTGCAGAAGACCTCCATGCGCTCGGCTATGGGCAGGGAGCGAAACCACCGCGCCTTGGCCTCTATCGACTCTTGTTCTCTATCATGTCTGACGGCTTGTATCATATTTATATTCTAACGGATTATGATATGAATCACAACTTAAAAGCGGGATCGAAGGTGCTTGATTATACGCTTGGCGGTTCTTTAGTTTTCGTTGTCGTTTTCTCTCTCGGACATCTTTTACATGTCGAGTTTTTCTCTTATTGCGGCGAGGAGGTTGGATGTTGGGATTCTGGACTGGTCCATTGAGTCTCTGTCGCGGAGGGTAACTGTTTGGTCCTGTAGGGTTTGACCGTCTATGGTTACGCAGAAGGGGGTACCCGCTTCATCCTGCCTTCGGTAGCGTCGGCCTATTGCGCCTTTTTCGTCGTAGAAGCAGTTGAAGCGTTTCTTGAGGTCGTCGTAGATGTTGCGGGCGATTTCGGGCATGCCGTCCTTTTTGACTAACGGGAAGATGCCGACCTTTACGGGGGCTAAGGCCGGATGGAATCGCAGGAGGTTTCGCGTCTCGCCGCGGACCTCTTCTTCGTCGTAGGCATCGACGAGGAACGCAAGCGCGCTGCGGTCGATACCGGCGGAAGGCTCGATTACGTAGGGGATGAATCGCTTCTTCTGCTGGTCGTCGAAGTAGGAGAGCGGGCCGGACTGGTACTCCTCGGCCTCGCCCGCCAGCTCGATTTTGGTAATGTCCCCGTCGCTTTCGTACCATTTGTTGAGCGTTCGCATTCCCCGCTGGTGCTGGCGGAGGTCGAAATCGGTGCGGTTGGCGATTCCTTCAAGCTCCTGCCAGTCGCCGGAGCCGAATGGGAATTTGTATTCGACATCGACGCAGCCCTTGGCGTAGTGGGCGAGCTCATCGGGGTCGTGCTCGCGGAAGCGGAGGTTCTCCTTCTTCAGGCCCAAATCAAGGTACCAGTTGAAGCGGGCTTCTTTCCAGTGCGCGAACCATTCATCGTCGGTTCCCGGCTCGCAGAAGAATTCAAGTTCC
>JAFGTU010000292.1 GCA_016933985.1 Sedimentisphaerales bacterium
CGACCGCCCAGTAGTAGATTATGCCTCGCTCCAGAGGCGTGCGTGCGAATGGGGGTACGGTCGGATTGTCGAGGCCGACGTAATAGGTTGTCTCATATCCCGGCTCATCCGGATAAGGCGGGCTGCCGAGGCGAACGGCTTCGCTACGACTGTTAACTTCGTCGAAGTTGCTGCTGAAATAGGCCGTGTGCGTGGTGGCACCGAAGCCGGGCATAAAGCTCAAGGCTATCCAGTAGCCGTCGCCCGCCGGGCCGCCCGGCAGGGGTCGCGAACTGTCTTCCGGGATCGGGTCGTACGCCTTGCTGGGCCGGGGCAGGGCCCCGATGACGTACATGTTGTTGCTGGTCGATGCCGGATCATGGAACACGTAAGTCCCCGGTTCGATGATCGCGGAATACACGCTCAACTGGCGGTTGCTATCGCCGTTGACCAAGACATGCCAGCCGGTGTCCGTGAACTCACCTGCCGCGGCGAAGTCCCGTACTATGTTGTCCACGTAGCTCTGTTGCGTGAAGCGGTCGTCGACCGTTAGGAGCACAGTAGCGCCCACGGGAAAGGTCACGGTGTACGTGACGCTGGTTCCCTTGTCCGAGTTGAAGGTGCGGATGTACTCGGCGCCGCTAATCTCCGGCGGCGTATTGATCCAGGTATATGTCCGGTCGGAGAAGCAATAGTTACCGTCTATCCATCCTCCGGCCTGGGTCGCCAATGGCGGAGTGTTGCCGACATAAGGTCCGATGGGGGCGCGGTTGTCGGTGGCGCCGTTCGCGCGAACCACCTGCCCTATCAGCGGCAACGCCGAGGCTACGCCCGAGAACTCGGCAATCACCGTCAGAGCAAAGGCCAACAGAATCAACTTCTTTAACATAGCAGTCCTCCTTCTGAGAACAAAGAACAAAAAACGGTTAGTGATAAACACGTGAATAATGCAGCAAACATTATTGTTTTCGACAGGAATAGCGGGCCTCTTAACATAAGGCGGGCGGGCAAGGCGTAGAAGAGGCGGGCGGGAGCGGCCGAAAAGACTACAAGCAGAGCATACGCAGAACAGCGTCCCCTAAGCACAACGTTCGGATCCGGCATTACACTCTTCCTCAGAAAGCAGGACTTCCGACACCAAGAACCCAACACTCACGATAGAAATGTCCCCACTCTCAGCCGCCCAACAGCCGGTACAAAGTATAGAACGCAACCTGCCGTGGATGAGCGTGGGAACACAAATTCACCATCACACTTATTTATACCATATTATCGGGCGCGGATGCAAGAGAAAATCGGAAAAATGTCCGGGATAATTTGGGTTGTCTTTCAGTAAGGGCCGGTATGTTAATCTGGGCAAGACGGCGAATTATTATCGGGCCGCAGGCGACCGGGCGCCACCCCGGTTACTCCGGCTATTTGAGGGAGAGCTGTGCGGTCAGACGCCTGTTTTGGGCAGTCAGACAAGTGGCTTCAAGGATGTAGCTTCCACCGGGTTCGGGCCGAAAAGGCAGAGAGAATTGGTAGGCCCTGACGAAGTCCCGCCAGTGGCGATTGTTTGCAGCAGGATTGGCGAGGTCGAACCAGTGGGTTTCCAGGTTGTTTGGTTCGGCCGTTTGCTCTTCTTGCGGCCATATTCCCACCCTTCTTCCCTTTGGCTCGGGTGACCGCCGAACCTGGTCATACAACTCGAAGCGAAGTTTGACGGGAAATTTTATCTGAGAGCCGGCCGAGTCGAGCAGGCTGATATAGACGTCGAGTTGCGGGCCGCCGCCGTTAGAGACCTTGAATTCTGTCAGGGGCATAATGTCGATTTTCGCGGGGGCATAATAGACACAGAACGGCGTGTTCGAATCATTTCCCTGCTTCGGCAGCGGCTGGCGCGAACCTGACGGCTCGCAGCCTGACTCAATCAGGACCAGCAAGATGAATGATGCGTGCAATAGTGAGGCAATTATTCTCATATCAAAGGCCGGCCAAAAAGAATCACAGGTCGTCGTCAAGCATGTGGCCGAGTCGATGTTTCTTTGTACGCAGGTAGTCAATGTTGTGTTTGCTCGGGCGGGCCCTTATAGGGATCTGCTCGACAATCTTGATGCCGTACACCTCAAGTCTGCTGATTTTTTTGGGATTGTTTGTAACTATGCGGATGTCTCTAAGGCCGAGGTCGCGGCAGATTTGTGCTCCGATTCCGTAATCGCGTCTGTCGGCTTGAAATCCTAATTTCAAATTGGCATCGACGGTGTCGAGCCCCTGCTCCTGGAGCTTGTATGCCCGCAGCTTGTTTGTCAGGCCGATGCCTCTGCCTTCCTGTCGCAGGTATATCAAGGCGCCCTCACCGGCCTGCTCGATCATCTTCATCGCGGTAATCATTTGATAGCCGCACTCGCATCGCTGGGAGTGGAACAAGTCTCCGGTCATGCACTCGGAATGCACACGCACGAGTACAGGTCCATCGTGCTGTATCGGTTCACCATCGGCATTGAGGCTTCCTACATCGCCCTTGCAGAGCGCCAAATGCGGCTCCGTCGAGGTGATACTCTCATAGGCAATCAATTTGAACTCGCCGTAATCTGTGGGCAGGTTCACGACCTCGACCCGTTTTATCTGGCTCTCTCGCTGAAGTCGGTATTCGATGAGTTTTGCGATTGAGGCGATCTTGAGGTTGTGGTTTTCGCAGAACTTGAGGAGGTGGGGCACCCTTGCCATAGTTCCGTCTTCGTTCATAACCTCGCAGATGACGCCCGCCGGTTTCATGCCGGCCAACCGCATCAGGTCGATGGCGCCTTCGGTCTGGCCGGCTCGCACGAGCACTCCGCCTTCCCTTGCTCGCAGCGGGAATATATGGCCCGGCCGAACCAGATCCGCTGACTTGGCGCCGTCGGCAATAGCATCGTGAATTGTTTTTGCCCTGTCGGCGGCGCTGATCCCGGTTGTGACTCCTTTTGCAGCGTCTATGCTGACGGTGAACGCGGTCTGGAATCTGGCGGTATTTTGGATTGTCTGGGGGTAAAGGCCGAGCGAGTCGCAGGCCTCGGGCGTCAGCGGCAGGCAGATAAGCCCCCGCCCAAATTTGGCCATGAAGTTGATTACCTCGGGCGTGGCCTTTTCCGCGGCGCAAACGAGGTCGCCCTCGTTCTCGCGGTCCTCGGCATCGACCAGGACAATCATCCTGCCCGCACGAAGGTCGTCGAGGATATCCGGTATTTCACTGAATTGCATTGGCATGTTCGTATTCAGCAATGTATCGACTTCCGTTGCGGATGTAAACAAGCATTGTGCAAATAGCCGTCCCAAAGGCGGACCACCAGAGCACGCGAAGGAACCAGATCCAGCCCGGTATGACCGCCGAAACCTCCGGCGCGATCAGAATAGCAGAAACCATGGCCAGTTGCAGTGCGGTGGCGGTCTTGCCGACGAAGGCGGGCTGAATCCGCATTTGCGAAGTGAAGAGGTAAACAACAACAAAACCAAGCAGCAGGAAAAGGTCCTTGCTGATTATCAGAACCACGACTGTCTGAGGCAGACGGAAACCGTCAACGCGGCCCCGTTGAGAGGCCAAGAGAAGGCAGGCGCAGGTCATAAGAAGCTTGTCGGCCAGCGGGTCAAGAAAGGCCCCGAGCTTTGTCGTCTGATGGCTTTTGCGGGCGAGATAACCATCGATTGCGTCGCTGATCGCCATAACCATGAATAACACCGTCGAGACGTACCTCATCGCCGTCTGCATCGTCGGGCTGAGCTCAGGGTCGTTTATCTTCAACATGCAACTGACAAACGGCACTATTAGGAGAATCCTGAGGATTGTGATTCGTGTTGCCCAGTTGAGCTTCATAAGTTCACGGCAGTCGGCACGGCCCTATTATTCATAAGTCACATCAGCCCGGCGGTTTGTGACAGAAACCACCCATCCAGGCTTGACGGGGGGCTATGATAATCGGGCAGGTCGGATTTGACAACAGATTGTGCAATATTCTTGCGCGTGGGCGTGCGCCTTGGCGGATAGCGTGATTGAAAGCATTTTTGGAAGAAGAGCCGCCGGCGAAACGGGTAAACCGAACGCCGACGGCTCAAGAGTTTGCTTAGTCTATCTTTGCCGCCTGTAATCTCAGCCTAATAGCCGCTTGCCGGGCAGCATCCTGCGGGAGCGGGCTGCGGGGCCGGATCGGCTGGGGTTGATCCGGGACAACAACCTGCGGGGGCCGGCTGCGGGGCCGGTTCGTCCGGGGCTGTTGACGGGCAGCAGCCTGCCGCCTCGCCTTGCCCGCTGCTCATCGGGCATGTCTGCTCCTGAGAAGGGCAGGTCCCCATTAGTGGGCACGGGGCGTCCTGCGAACAGGCCTGCCCTATGGGGCAATCCGCGTTTTTCGGGCAGACGGCGCTGTCGCCGTTGCCATTGCCCTTGTCAATCGCGCAGGCCTGGCCGCCGCCGTTGTCAAGGGAGCACAGGCCCCTTATGGGGCAGCCGCCGTTGCCGTTTGTAAGCACCGAATGAGCCGTAACCACACACGCAAGCACCACCAAAGCGACAAACAGGATTGTCCTCCAGTTTCTTTTGCCGCGGGGCGCACTACCAATGCCATCGCCCGAAGACGCATCGCCGCCGCTTCCGGATTGTTCTACCTGAGGTTCGTTGGTTTCCATATTGCCTTCTCCAGAATAACAAATGTTATAAGACAGTCGTTCGATAACCTGTCATCGTCATTATAGCAATTATACTGTATTTACATTTGCGGGCTTGAGATTGTTCAAAGATTCCGGTTTTCCCCCGGACAAATCGCCCTTTTCGCCGTCCAAAGGCCGATAACGGATGTGAACAAAGCCGACAAATTCGCGGGCGTCACAGCCCTGATGGGCCGGTTCAGGGTGCTTCTTTCAAGTCCTGCTCCATTTCCTTTTCAATCTTGGCAAGCTCTTCGTCCATGTTCTCGGTGTTGATTTCCTTCTCGGCTTCGGCTTTATACTCCGTTTCGCTCTTGACCGTCTCGGCGTCGCCCGAATCCTTCTTGCACCCGGTCAGACACGACAGGCACAAGACTGCCGAAAAAGCCACAACCAATATTCTTCGCAACATTCTTCTATCTCCTTGTAGAATACACAAGTTTCGGATTTGATGGCGTGTGCCGCGGTGGCTATTCGCCGCCGGCTTTCTTTGCCTCTCCTTTGGCCTTCTTAGCTTCTTCTGCAGCTTTCTCAGCCTTGTCTTTGGCCTCGTCACCTTCGCCGGCCTTGTCGGCTTTGCCCTTTGCCTGGTCGGCCTTGGCCTTGCCCTTCGCTGCCGCCTCTTCGATGCTGCCAGCGGCCTGGAGTATCTTCTGCTCGCTTGCGGTCATAGTTTTGAGCTTGCCGTCGTAGCGCTGCTGCTCTTTGGCGATGAGCTTATCGACGCGGGCGACCGTCTCGGTCTTGCCTGCGTCGGCGGCCAACTGCCTGATGCGCTCCAGCCGGACCTTGCGCTGGAGGTGCTTTTGCCCTTCGTGGGTAACCTGCTTTCTCAAGGCTGCGAGCTGCTGCTGATGCTCTTTGCCCAGGGCCTTCTCGGCAGACTTGGCCTTCTCCTCCATCTTGGCTTTACCTTTGTCCGCAGGCTTGCCCTTCTCTTCCGGCTTGCCTTGCTCGGCGGCCTTGCCCTTGGCCTTGTTCTGGGCAACGGCCTTTGCCTCCTCGGTTTTCGCCTTCTCTACCTTTTCCTGTTCGGCTTTAGCCTTATCAGCCTTGGCCTTTGCCTCTTTGGCCTTCTCAGCGGCCTTGGCCTTGGCGGCAGCGGCCTCCGCCCTGGCCTTTTCCAGAGCCTCTTTTGCGTTCTCAGCGGTTTTTTCCTTGGCCGCAGGGGCCTCGGACTTGGCCTTTTCCAGAACATCTTTGGCCTTCTTGTCCTGTCCGCCGCCTTTGCCCTCGGCGTTAACGCCGTTGCCGGCGACCAGCAGGACGAGTGCGACAAGCAGCGAGATTAGAATCTTCTTCATGATTTGCACTCCCAAAATAGTCTTCATGGTTTTCGAGTTCGTTTCAATCACGGCAGCCCACAAGCCGGGCATCCGCGCGGCCCACAAGCTGCCGCCCAACAACACCAATCATCTTACCATGCAGCCAGCCTGATTTCAAGCAGATATTTCCGGGAGATATTGTCAAACGCTGCGTGCAAAGACGGTTCATCTGCTTGCCGCGGGGACGGTGCTATAATTGGGCGGTTCGGTTGTTTGGGCCGTTTGCGGAGGCGGGAGGATAATACCGTCGGCCTGTGTCCCTGTCGCCTCAGAATTCGCGTCCGGCGGACTCGTAGTGACGGCGTGAGACTTCGAGGTGTCGTCCACAAGGAATCTCATGGTTCCGATACTTGTGGGACGCGGTACTACATGCGTTATTCGGGCACGAAACTTAGGCCCTCGATTGCTGTTCCGTCGGGCTTTGTCAACCGGCATCTAAAGCTCCATCCGCCGGCGTGGTCGCCGACCTTGAGCATAAAGCTGTTGGCTCCCTGCCTAAGCTCGATATTGCCGCCGTCGGCGGCCTTGCCGTTTATCCAGCCCTTGATATAGTCGTCCACGCTCCAGTTGATCCTGGTCTCCTGGTCGATGGGAGAATTGATCGTAGTCCGCAGATATGCACAGCAGTAGTCGATCTGGCCGAACGTCTTTTCCAGGTTGATCCTGTTATCGCCCTCGAAGTCGGGCAGCACAACCTGCCAAACGATGTTTTTGTCGCCGGGGTCCTTCTCCGGGGCGAAGGGCCTCTCGAATACTGTCCTGCCGTCGTTGACGCCCTCGATTCGGTAAGGCCCCGCGCCGCGCCAGGCAACGATAAGGCCCTTGTATTTCTCTATCTTCTTGATAACGTCCCGGGCCTGGTTGCGGATGCCGTCGCTCGGTGCCTCGGCGATTACCTTATCGAGCGCGGCTTTGGCGCTTGGGCCATCCTGCCAGCAATAGACGTCGGCCACCTTCGCCATCGCCATATACGCCTCGGCCTTGAGGTCTTCGTCGGTCGTGTATTTTTCGGCCAGCTCAAGCGCTTCGCGCGACCCGGCGTGGTGCAGCCCGCCCAATACGAGCTTGACCTCCTCATTTCGCGTCGCAAGTTTCATCGCCCCGGCGTAGGCGCCCATGGGGTCCTGCGTAAGCGGAGCCATGCGTATAAAGCTGCGAAGGGCAAGCAGCTTGTGCGCCGGATTCGAGCTGGTCTGAGCGATCTTGTAGAGTTCCTCGGCGGGGGCCGCGTTGGGCCAATCGCCCAGCGCCCGGATAGCCGCGTCGCTTACGGCGGCATCGGAAGATTCAACCGCCGCTCGCACCGCATCCAGCGCCTCCGAGGTCGCAGGCCGGGCAAGAAGACTCAGCAGGACCGGCCTGGCTTCGTTCGGAGCATTGTTCAGAACGGCGATGACCGACCGTGCCTGAACATCCTTGTCGGGCATCTTGCCGAACATTATGACGACGGCCCTTTCGATAGCAGAGCGATCGTTTGGCTCCTTCGGCGCGATTGCCAGCTTAACAAGCACGTCGATATCCGCCGGCTCGCCGATTCTCGCCATAGAAAGAGCTGCTTCACTGCGCACGGACGCCTCCGCGTCGGTCAGGGCGATTTTGAGCAGTACGGAGAACGGCTCTCGATTTCCGCGCTGGCCTATCGCGCGAATAACCTCGACCCGGCTGCCGGCCTCGCCCGAATTTGCGGCCTTGATAATCGCCTCATCGACGCCCTCGCCCCTGATTCGCACCAAGCTCGCCCTTGCCACCTGCCTTTCCGTCTCGCCTGCGGTCGCCGCGGCCTTGGCCAGAGGCTCGACGGCCTGCGGAGTCCCTATCCCGCCCAGCGCTTCCAACGCGGCAAGTCGCACGTTTTCGTTCTGATTGCCCGTCATTTCAATGATAGCCGGCGCCGCCGAGGCGTCCTCTCGCTCTGCCAGCGAGCGGACTATCAGCTCCTGGCCGTCTGCGGGCAGAGATTTCGAGAGCTGAACGAACGTCTCCGTCGTTTTCTCGCCCTTAATTAGAGCCATCATGCCGATAGCGTTCCTGCGAAGGTCCGCATCGTCGCCCTTGATCGCCTCAACCAGCAAATCTGCCGCCGCTTCGCCGCGAGTTGCCGCCAGGCCCCGGAGCCCCGCCACGCGCAGATAACCGGGGTGCTTGCCGGAATAG
>JAFGTU010000293.1 GCA_016933985.1 Sedimentisphaerales bacterium
CGATGGAATAGACACCCTCGACCCGCCGCCTTTGGGAACCGTGGATCTCGACCAGGCAAAGGCCGAGTACGGCAAGCGTTTCTTCTTCAAGGGCAATCTCGACGCCGTCAACGAAATGCTTAATGCCGACGACGCAACCTTCGAGCAGGCCGTCAAGAACCGCCTCGAAATCGGCAAGCCCGGCGCAGGCTACATCCTCTCCTCAGCATGTAGCGTAGCCCCCCACGTCCGCCCAGAAAGACTCAAAAGAATGACCACCCTCGCCCGCCGCTTCGCTCGATACTAACGTATCAAATCCCCCCCCCAAAAACACACTGCACGCCTCTATTTCCTGCTTTTATTTCACCCCCTTCCTGTGATGTCGTCGTACAGCCCACTCTCGTATGGAACCAGTTCGAGTACCTTGGAATCTAAGCTTTCCCTTCCGAAGGAATCGAAGGAGTGAACACCAACGGTTATGGCGATTTAGAACTCTAGAAACGTCCGTAATATGCGGGCTTCCTGACAATAGAAGGAATCTCTTGTGTAAGATATCCCGATTGTCTTCCAAGAAATGGGAATGTTGTGGCATGAACAAAGTGAGCCAAGCCGTTGCCCAGATTGGCCCAAGGAAGGGACTTGCGTTCTTATGCCCGTGAAGGTACGTAAGGTAGTGGATAAGGACTTCTGACGTTGAACATCTTTCAAGAACTGCGCATAACGTCTGCTGATAATGCAGAAGGACACCTTCGGGAATGATATTCTTTCTGAGTGCTGTCACGGCACTTGTAAAAAGCTTGGCAGCACGACCAACTCGCCTGTCGGTTTCCCCGCCAGAACCTGCCCAGCTAATTTCCTGATAGTCTACTGCTCCGTTCGGACTATAATGACGCACGATTTTAAATCTCTCGTTCGAAAGGTCATCCTCAATAACTCTAGGCCGAAAAGTTTTTGTCGCCCCGCGTGCAACAATGAGACGCATGCCTTTCCTGAAGGTCTGCACCTCATACGCACTTGCCAACCCATCGCCCAGTAGGATGGAATAGGAAATGCGCTTCCCAGGCTTTTATAGTTCGCCAACCTCTCCGTATGCAAGGCCTCCTCTCAACAGATAAGCCAGCAAGACGTCACGGATATCTTCCTCTTCGTTAAGGTCGAAGTATTCTCTGAAGATCCGGCACGCGGCAAGCGCAGTCGTCCACCCAAACTCTGCATGGCTTGACCAGAGGACAAAGAAATCCCCCGCCCCATGTGCATGAACACCCTCGCAGCGCATGAGAACACGAGAGACAATCTCGCTCAGCTTTCTTAATCTTGCTTCTGCGACAGATGAATTACCCGTCGAGAGAGCGCGCCGTATCCCGAGTACGTCAATGAAGACGATGTGCTGATTGTCCAACTTCCGCCTCCTCAGGGAGAATTAAAGGTGTACCGTGCATTTTTGGGTCTCCCCATTACATTTTCTGTTTCTATTGTGTTGCACTTTCAAAGGGTGTTTATCCAGTATATCGCCCCTTCGGCCTGTGAACAAGTCCGCCGAGGACGGATTTTCCACAATCTGATGTTCCATCCGGGTCGTCGGCGAAGTCGGGCTCGAGGATGTGGTCCGCCTGGGTCGGATAGGCGCCGCATCCTTTAGACCGGCGAACTAAAACCGCGGCGATTGACATTTCTCGGTGTGTTCGCTACAATATTATCATGGTTCGCATAGTAATGACATCGGTTTTGGGGCTGGTTTTAGTATTGCTGCCCGGGTGCAGGGAGCCGGCGGCACAGCCTCCCGCGCATGACCTGAAGATCGGCGACTTGAGGACGCTTGAAAGCGAGAAAGTCCCCGGCAACCTGGCGCTGCGGACTGCGAATTTCGATGTGCATATTTATGAATTGCCCGCCGATAAGGCCGCCATGCTCGATGACGTCTGGGCCGGCCTGTATGAAAGGGGTTTGACGTTCTACAATTATCGCGCCTTTGCGGGGAATCTCTTCCGCGTCGCCATGGGCAGGCGATTTTCGTGGAGCCGGCTTGATGATGTCTTAAAGAATATCGGCGGCAGGAGAATGGCCGTTATCTCGGTCCTGCTGCCTGAAGGGCGCGGCCAGGACATCCGTATAACCGGACTGGATCGACCGCAAGAGATTTCTTTCATTGACCAATACATGCTCCAGGACAAGATTCTTATTGGCCCCGGCAACGTCAACCTGCGGCTGACAGGCAGCCAGGTTCCGGGCATCAGAGGCGTCTGTCAGATTGTCGCATATCCGGCCTTCACGCCCCCTATGGCCCCGTCCGCCGGGCCTATGGCCGAATTGGCAAAACAGCAGGAGGTCGAATTCAAGGCGGCGGGATTCGGCTCGAAGATCAGTCCCGATGAGTTCCTCGTTCTCGGTCCGGCCAACTTCGTCAGCGAAAGGGTCTCGTTGGGCGGCTTGTTCTTCACCAATCTCGACGGAGCAATGTTCCCCGTAACAGGCAAACGCCCGGCTCGAAAGACGTCCGTCAGGATATTCGTCCTCGTCTGCACCGCAGTAAACTATCTCGACTGACCTAACAAGCCGCGACCGTAAAGGAGTGGATAGAATCTAAAATCTATTGAGACCTGTATGGATACGACTGTTGTAGTCACGCGCTGCGAAACTTACGAATCTCCCGCGATTGCCGAGGCAATCGCAAGGCAGTTCGACTTGTTGGGCGGCGTCCAAAAATATGTCAAACGCGGCGACAGCGTCCTGCTCAAGCCCAACTTCATCGCGCCGCGCTCCCGGCGCCACGCCACCCAGACGCACCCTGTTGTAATCCTCGAAGTCGCGCGCCTGCTCAAAGACTTCGGGGCAAGACCCTTCGTCGGCGATTCGCCGGCCTGGGGCAACGTCTTTGGCTGCGTCAAGAAGCTCCAGCTCGATAAGGACCTCGCAAAGCTCGCCGTCCCCGTAAGACAGTTGAATCAGCCGAGATGGAGCAATGTCAGCGAGCGAAACAGGAAGGTCGGCATAAGCTCCGCAGCCCTTGAGGCCGACGTGATTATCAACCTGCCCAAATTCAAGACGCACCAGCAGTTGGTCGCAACCTTCGCGGTCAAGAACATGTTCGGCTGCGTCGCCGGCAAGCGAAAGGCCCTCTGGCACTTCACACGCGGAAAGACGGAAGAATTCTGCGAGCTGCTGATAGAAATCTATAAGTATCTCTCTCCCGCCCTGACAATCATCGACGCAGTCCAGGCAATGGACGGCCAAGGCCCCATCCGCGGCAGAACCAGGCCGCTCGGATGGCTCATCGCCGGCCAGGATCCGATCGCCTGCGAAATCGTATGCAGCGAGCTGGTTGACATCGACCCTGCAAACCTGCCGATAGTAAACCAGGCCAAGGTAATGAGCTTCGGCTGCCACGACAGAAAGAAAATCCAAACCATCGGCGACGACTACTCCCAGAGCATAGCAACCGACTTCAAGCTTCCCATCCTCGTACCCGTAAGATTCTCGCTGCTGCACGTCTGCAAAAGCATCTGCAAACAAATAATACTACTGGCAAAAGGACAAAAGAAAGCATAGGATCCAGGATAGGAAAGATATGGCAAGATCAGGGCTGCCGGTCCCATAAGTGTACTTGAGTTAGTGGTGTTGTGGTATTAGTGTGAGCCGTATTGGCAGCCGATTAGTACAAGAGGCATTGCATGAGATTCGCGAAAGCAACAGCAGTTCTGGTTTTAACAATGTCGCTCTGCACCTGTTGTGCCGCCGTCAAGACCGGCCTGGACAACGTCGCCTCTTACGAGAATTTGTTCCGGGGCAAGCGCATCGGCATAATCACCAACCACACCGCGTGCGACGGCCGGGGCCGCCACATTACGGACGTATTCGCCGACATGCCGGGCGTCAAGATAACCGCACTGTTCGGCCCGGAGCACGGAATCCGGGGCACCGAAGCCGCAGGCAAGACAATCGAAAGCCAAAGCGAAGACGGTGACATTCCCGTTTACAGCCTGTACGGCAAGACAAACAAGCCGACCGCCGATATGCTCAGAGATGTCGATGTGCTCGTTTTCGATATTCAGGATGTCGGCGCGCGTTTCTACACATATACCTATACGATGTCCCTTGCAATGGAGGCGGCGGCAGAGAACGGCAAGCGGTTCGTCGTTCTCGACCGGCCGAATCCGATTAACGGCCTGACCGTCGAGGGCAACATCTTGGAGCCCAAGTTCACCAGCTTCGTCGGCCTGTATCCGATTCCGGTCCGTCACGGAATGACCGTCGGCGAATTAGCCAAGATGTTCAACGAGCAGGGCTGGCTCAAAGGTGGCGTCAAGGCGGACCTCGTTGTCGTGCCTATGCAGGGCTGGCGCCGCGGCGACTGGTACGACCGGACGGGATTGCGTTTCATAAAGCCATCGCCGAATATGATCGACTTGGAGACCGCCGTCGTCTATCCCGGCCTGTGCCTCTTAGAGGGGACCAACGTCTCC
>JAFGTU010000294.1 GCA_016933985.1 Sedimentisphaerales bacterium
CGGCACCTGGCGGACTACTACGCCACGATCTCGCACCTGGATCATGAGGTCGGGCGTGTCCTCGAGGCGGTGAAGGGGCGAGGCTGGAGCAACAATACTATTGTCATCTATTCGAGTGACCAGGGATTGGCCGTCGGCGGACGACATGGCCTGATGGGTAAGCAGAATCTCTACGAGCATGTGAAGCCGCCGCTGATCTTTGCTGGGCCGGGTATACCGCACGGACGGTCCGATGCACTCGCCTATCTGTACGATTTGTTCCCCACCATCTGCGACCTCGCCGGCGCGGCGACACCTGCGGTGGTGGAAGGCAGGAGCCTGCTGCCGGTGGTAATGGGCAGGCAGACCAAGGTCCGTGACTGGCTTCTTGGTGCGTACAAAGATTCCCAGCGCATGGTGCGTGACGAGCGATGGAAGCTTATAGAATACAACGCTGGTGGGACGAGAAATACACAGCTCTTCGACCTGCGGAACGATCCGGATGAGGTTCATAATCTGGCCGCGGCCCCAGAGTGCGTCGAGCACCTCAAACGGCTGCGCTCACTGCTCGCGAGGGCGCAGAAGGAGTTTGACGATCCGTGCCCATTGTTCATAGAGCAGGTTGTGCCGGACGAAGCGAAAGCTGAGTCATCGGGCGCCGTGAAAGACAAGGCCGGCAAACGCCGGATGAAGAACAAAGTAAAGACACAGTAGGTGAGACTGCGTACAGAACCCGTAACCGTGTCGTGAAAAGGTACATCGTATGAGCAAACTGAATCGTCGTGATTTCATTAGAGCGGCAGGGTTCGGCGGCATGGCCCTGGTATTGCCGCACAGGTCATTTGCCGGATCGCGATCTTATACTGGAACGCAGCCGAACATCATCCTTGTTATGCCCGACGACGTCGGCTGCGGCGATTACGCGTGCCTCGGCAATCCCATCATGCGGACGCCGTCAGTGGATGCGTTCAAGAGGGAGAGCCTGCTCCTGACGCAATTCCACGTCAGTCCGACGTGCTCGCCCTGCCGTGCGTCGTTGATGAGCGGGCGGCATGAGTTCAAGAACGGCATCACGCACACGATTCTCGAACGCGAGCGAATGAGCCTGAAAACCTACACTGTGGCGCAGATGCTCAAATCCGTCGGTTACACGACGGGCATCTTCGGCAAGTGGCATCTCGGCGACGAGGAAGCCTACCGGCCCGAGAGCCGCGGCTTCGACGAAGTCTATATTCACGGCGGCGGCGGCATCGGGCAGACCTATCCGGGTTCGTGCGGCGATGCGCCGGGTAACACGAACATCGACCCCGCGCTCTGGCACAACGGGAAGTTCGCAAAGACCAAGGGCTATTGCACCGACCTGTTTTTCGGGCAGGCCATCAAGTGGATGGATGCCTGCCGCACTGTCGGCAAACCGTTCTTCGCCTACATCTCACCGAACGCCGCGCACGGCCCGCACGTATTGCCGGAGGAATACTACCAGCAGTATCTTGGCAAGCCCGGCATTAACGAGGAGACGGCGAAGTTCTTTGGCATGATCGAGAACATCGACATAAACTTCGGTACGCTGCTGAAGAAGCTCAAGGAATGGGGCATCGAAAACAACACGCTGGTCATCTACCTGGCCGGCGACAACGGCGGCACCGCGGGCACAAGAATCTTCAATTGCGGCATGAAGGGTGGTAAAGGCACGTCGTACCAAGGCGGTACGCGGACGGTGGCCTTCTTCCGCTGGCCCGCCGGCGGCATCCCTGCCGGAGCGGAGTGCGACGCGCTGACCGCACACGTGGATGTTTTTCCGACGCTCGCCGAGATCACCGGGGCAAGGCTTAACACCGACGTGAAGAAACAGGTCGAAGGTCGCAGCTTGTTGCCTTTGCTCAAGAATCCAAAGGCCGAGTGGGCCGACCGTACGCTTGTGCATCACGTCGGCCGTTGGGCGAAAGGAAAGGCGGCAGAGTCGAAATACGCCAAGTGCTCAATTCAGAACTCGCGCTTCACGCTGGTCAACAACGAGGAACTTTACGACCTCAAGGCCGACCCGGGCGAGACAAAGAATGTTATCGCCGAGTATCCCGAGTTGGTCGCGAAACTCCGCACCGCCTACGATCAATGGTGGAATGAAGTGCAGCCCCTTCTCGTGAACGAGAATGTCGTTGGTCCTAAGATGAATCCGTTCAAGGCACTCTACTGGAAACAGTTTGGCGGCGGCCCGGACGAAAAGCTCCTGAAACGGATGGATCCGACCGTCGCCGGCGATGATGCGAAGCCCGCGAAGGCAATAAGGAACAATAAGAAGCAATGAAAGGGCACAGAGTAAGCGGTTTATCAGAAATCAGCCGAAGACCTTTCTTGAGTTGCACGGGCGGTGTAAAGACTCTGACCCTGGCGGGTTGGCTGCCGGTAGTTGGAAATGTTACCCGTTCCTCGTCACCTCAAGGACTTCGAATAACTCTACGCGCGAGGTCCTCTCCAGGCAGCGATGTAAAGGTTCAAAGATGCAAACTTCGGTCTTATTTGGCGCTGGCCAGTGGCACGCCAGAGGCACGGTCTTTTAGTCCGTTGCACAATTCCCAGCTTGTGCATAACCATCTACTGACACAGCACTTATGGAATGAGGATTCTTTCGAAATTAACAGGTAACGGGTATTGGGGTAGTATGAAGTTGTAGGTGCCTGGGGGCGAACGGAGCCCAACGATTGACAGTGCATTGAAAGCGGAATACGATTTGATGTGCAATCCGTTGCCGGCCGTTGCCAACGTTTCACTGAGCGAAACGCCCGTTTACTTCCTGGACAAGAACCGTGTGAAATAACGGAGTTATGAACAAGTTGCTTCCAACCTTTGTACTAATGAAGGCAAGAGAAAAGATGAAAACCGCAGGTATCTTTTTGGCGTTCACATTGACTGTCACGGCCGCGACGCAGACGGCGTTTCCGCTGAAGGTCAACGAAAACAAACGCTACCTTGTGGATTCGGCGGGTAAGCTGTTTTCCGTGATGGGCGATACGACGAGCGGCCAGTTCAAACCGATCGAGGGGTCGCCGGTTACAAATAAAAGCCTGCGACAATTCTCGCCACCGGAAAAGAATGCGGCAGGTGACGGCGATTGGGCACTGGTGCTGGAGGCACAATAATGCTGCACGGTCGCTTTTCATATCTGTCGATGCCGTTACTTCTGTTGGTTTCGACGGCGTTGTTTGCAGAGGACACCGGGCGCGGCGGCATCTTTGGAGATCACTCCGCCGAACTGATCATCCGCGGCAACCGGGTGTCCGGGTCAGGCGGCGAAGGTCTGGGCATCGAGATTTGGGGCGGTTGCCCACGGTCGCTGATCGAGGACAATGTCATCGACCATTGGCTCAGCGTCGATAAAGGCGACCAATCCGCCGTGCGCCGTAATATCATCGGCACCGGCGCAGTTCGAGTGTGTCTCCAAACCCGGAACAGGCGACATTGTCGAGCGACTGTGGGACTTCAACCACGGCATCGCCGAAGTTATGGCTAATCCGAGGCATACTTTTGAGAGGCCGGGCAAGTACCGGGTGACACTGGTGGTTTGGGACAGTGCCGGAAGCGGCGGGCGGATTGAGAAGACAATCGAGGTGGCAACAGGGAAATAATCCGAAGGCAAAATGAATATCCGATTCACAACGCCGGGGCCGTTTTCAAGAAGGTGGACGTTTGTGCGGCCAGCGTAGGAATAGAAACCCTCTTTCAAGTCAAAGGAGACAGCATGAGACGAGTCATGATCAGTATGCTGTTTGCGGCGATGTGTGTATCCACAGCATGGGGTGTGGAGCCGGCCAATTGCAAGTCAAATCCGCAGGTCAAGGCTGTACTCGAGTATTTCTATTCGCTGTCTGTCAAAACCGACAACCGGCTTCTGTCGGGTCAGTTCACGAATTTCGGCGTCGGCTCGAATTTGAAGATTATGGAGCAGATTCATGAAGCCACCGGCCAGTGGCCGGCGCTGATGGGGGCCGATTACGCGGACTTCCGAAGGGGAAGCATCACCACGAAGGTTCCCAACGCCGCAGCAATCGAGTACTGGAAACAGGGCGGACTGGTGACCATCATGGCCCACATGTACAACCCGGCCAATCTCAAGGGCGGCGGCCTGCGCGATAAGGGCGTCGATATCGCGGATATGCTCAAGGAAGGAACCGATACGCATAAACGATGGATGGAACAGCTCGACCTTATCGCCGATGGGCTGCTGGAGCTTAAGGCTGCCGGCGTGGTGGTGCTGTGGCGGCCGTTCCATGAGATGAACGGTGGCTGGTTCTGGTGGGGGGCGCAAAAGCCCGAGTCCTTCATCGCTGTCTGGCGGCAAATGTTCGATTACTTCTCGACGACCAAGGGATTGGACAACCTGCTCTGGGTCTATGGCCCCAATCACGGCGACAAGACAGCGGCCTATTATGCAGGAGACGACTATGTAGATCTGGTCGGCCTGGACGCTTATACGGATTTCATCGATCCCGAACACATCCGCGGATATGCAGAGATCGTGGCCCTCAATAAGCCCTTCGGTTTTTCCGAGTATGGTCCGCACGCATCGAGCAATCCGCCAGGCGATTACGACTATCGGAAATTCATCGAGGGCGTAAAGAAAAATTTCCCCAGGACCTGTTACTTCATGTGCTGGAACGCCAAATGGAGCATGGCGAGCAACCAGTTCGTCAAGGAAATATTGAACGACCCGGCGATTGCCAACCGAGACGAGCTGCCGAAGGAATTGTTTGCGACGGCGAAGATCAATTCAGATGCGGTGACACAACCGGAAACAAAGAAAACGTTCTCGGGGGTACCGGCGGAAGGGAACTGGAATCTGACATTTGAGGACAACTTTGAAGGCGACAAACTGGATGGGTCCAAGTGGATTCCGAGCTATGAATGGGGTCAGACGCACAACTATAACGCCTATTGCGATCCGGCCAATGTGCTGATCGAAAACAGTTTGCTTCGGTTGAAAGTGGAGGACAAACCCTCGCACGGCAAGAAGTACACCTCGGCAGTGATCACCAGCTACAACAAGTTTTCGCAGAAGTACGGGTATTTCGAGGGGCGGTTCCGGATTCCGATGGGCAAGGGGTTGTGGCCGGCGTTCTGGATGCTGCCGTATCCGCAGCACTGGCCGCCGGAGATCGATATCTTCGAGACGATCAAGGACGACCCGCAGATCTACATGACCTATCACTGGGACGACAAGGGGCACAAGTCTTACGGTAAGCACTGGGCCGATGACGGTTTCTCGTGCAGCAAGCAGTTTCACACGTACGGGCTGTTGTGGGAACCGGACAAAATCGTGTGGTACATCGACGGTGTCGAGAGATCGCGGTTTACCGAGGCCCGGGTGATCATCAGCGAGCCGATGTATCTGCTGATCAATTTCGGGATCGACGCGGGCTGGCCGGGGCCGTGCGACGCGACGACACCGTTTCCGAGTTATTATGAGTGCGACTGGATCAAGGTGCACCAGAGAAACTGAATTCAGCCAATCCCTGCGCCGAGCCAAAAGGCTGCTACGTGAATTTGATTTTCGATTCTCACTCCGTGTCGTATAGTGGCACCCTTCCAACAAGCCAATAACCTCAATTTATCGAAGGTCAGTACGGACAGGCGAGAATTCGTATCGGGAACGACGTTGACCGTCAACTCGATAGATGTTCCCAGTGATCTTATGATCCGGACGGTAAGTTTGCTTCCAAAACAATCAGCCCTTGCCTGAGCACTTCTTGGAAGCGTCCATTGTGTGAGCTTCCTCCGCGCGGTATGATTACTTGTTCCGGTGTTCGCCTGGACGGATATGCAGGCCGCCAAGACTGGAAATCCAATTGAGCACATGCAGCGTCATGGTGCGTCGAGGAGATAACCAATGAGATGGCTCACTAATGGGACAATAAGAAAGTGGTTCAGGACGATGTACGGCAACGCGAAATGGTTCCTGGTGGCCTTGGCACTTCAGATGGCAGGGCCAGCAGGACTTGCCCAAGAGAACATCGGCCTGATTCCAGCAGGAGAAAAACGGTCAAATGCCTATACCGTGCAAATTGAAGGGCAAGATATCCCTGTGTATGCGGTCAAGGTCGCTCCGGCCGACCCGGCTCGTCGATGGAAGGCGATGGACGATAAGGTTCGCTCCGCCGAGTACTTCGACAAGGCGGCTTTTGCCTACTTCGACATGCAGGGGCCCGTGACGATAACCGTTTTCTGCCCGGAGGTGGTCACCTCGGCGAAGGTTCTCCCCAGCTCCTTGAAAATCGTGCCCCTTGTTGAGAGACGGCGGTTGACTTTGTCGCTGGCAGAGCCGAAGCCTGTGACGATCGAGGTCAATGGCAATTGGGTCGGGGCGCTGCACCTATTTGCCAACCCACCTGAGGCTGAAGCCCCGCAACCTGATGATCCGAACGTTATCTACTTTGGCCCAGGGATTCATGAAGTCGCCGGCGTGACGGTTGGCAGCGGCAAAACAGTCTATGTGGCTGCCGGCGCGGTCGTGAAGGGTACGGCAGACGGCCGCGGGCCGGTTTTCACGCTGGAAGGTGAGCATATCGTTTTGCGGGGTCGTGGCGTGATTGACGGCAGCCTCTGTCCGACACATTCTCGAAACTTGCTGCTTGTGCGGGGGAAGGATATCACCGTGGAAGGCGTCATCTTCCGGGATTCAAGTGTCTGGACCGTTCCCATCCGCCAGTCAGAGCGTGTAACGGTGAAAAATGTAAAGTTGCTCGGTTACCGGGCCAACTCCGATGGAATCGATGTATGCAACAGCCGCGAGGTGCTGATAGAGGAATGCTTTATCAGGACGTTGGATGATTTGATCGTGGTCAAAACTGATAAAGGGCAGGGGCATGCAGGCCGGATCGTAGCAAGAAAGTGTGTGCTCTGGAACGAGGTCGCACATGCTCTGAGCATCGGAGCGGAACTCCGAGAGAACGTCGACGATGTACTCTTCGAGGATTGCGACGTGATCCATGACAAGGGGCGGGAGTGGACGCTACGGGTATTTCACTGCGACGCCGCTCGCGTGAGCAACGTTCGGTTCGAGAACATCCGCATTGAGGAATCGCCACGGCTGATCTCTCTGTGGATCGGAGCGTTCGTTTGGACTCGAGACCCGGAGCGAGGACATATTCAGGATGTGACATTCAAGGACATCCGCGCAGTTGCCAATCCGTTGCAGATCGAACTGAATGGCTTCGACGAGGCGCATGCGGTCACTGATGTTGTGTTCCAGAATGTGCTAGTCAATGGGAGCCAACTGACTGGGGTGGATGTCAAGGCGAACGCCTTCGTCCACAACGTGACCGTGAGCCAATAGGACTGTGGCAGCCCAAATGCGACAAGTCGTGACATCACGCCGGCGGCTCTATCTCAATTTTATGAGACTCGATTTGTTCCGCTGAGCGCGCCTAAAAAGGTGAAAGGAATGGATAGGACACTGCTCATCGTTCTGTCCGTATGGTGCAAATAGGTGCGCCACGAAGAGGTGTGAGATATATGTCAAAGACAATTGCTACCTCCAGCTCTACAACAAGGGCGGCATTTCCTGGAACGAAGGAATGCCCAAAGATCCACCTCCGGCGGCGAAAGGCATGTTGCTGGTCTTTGCCGACGACTTTAACGGCCCGCTCTCTATTTCCAGCACGGATCCCAAGGCTACCTACTATGATCACAAACCGCCGGGCGGGTGGCAGGATTTCAGTACGCTTCGGTTTACGAGCTTTGATCAACCCAACAATCCCTTTAGCCAGGTCGATTCATAGTCTTTACCAGCAACTGGGAAGGAACGGGTCAGCGGGACGTATTCATACTTAAGGTGCTGGCGATGCAATAATTTAACTGTGTTGAGATGCCAGAGGGGTAGGATGATCCTGAAGGATTCCTCCGCTCCAAGTGACCGTGCGTCGAGGATTATGGCTCCCTTTAATGAGTCTTCATATAACCTGAGCACGATAGGATACAAAAAGAACTTGCGCCTATAATTGTTGGGGAATCCGGGAATGAGAAATCAAAGCATTTGGTTTGCGGCGGAATTATGTGTCGGGGTGATCTTGATTGTGATCAGCCAGTGCGGTGCAGGCGAAGAGGCTTGGCTGGCTGTAGAGCAACCGGAACTGAAGGAGGCCCTTGAAGCTGCGCCGGTCTTGAAGACCGAATCGCTGAGTGAACCTGCCCTCGGGGTGAACGTCTGGGAGCGATGGATGGTTCCCAACCCAGACGGTCAGAGTTGGGATGTCTTGCAGATATACTTCAAGGAATACTATGGGCCGACGTGGCTCTGCGCCGTCGACTTAGGCACAGGGCAGGTCACGAGGCAGCGTCTGGCCGACGGTCACCAGTTCTACCTGTCGGGCAGGGCGCTCGGATTTGACGGCAAGTACTATATTGCAACGCCGTTCAATCGGACATGGAGCATGGGCATGTTCGTATATGATCCTGAGACGAACACGGTTGAGGAGCGGGGCGAGATCGTTCCGGGGCTGGGCGGAGAAGTCCGCCCCCTAGTGACTGGGCCGGACGGGCGGATCTACGGAACGGGAACACGGGGCAATAGAGTCGGGTTGTATATTTATGATCCGAAGCTCAAGAAGGTGGTCAAGGATTTCGGTGCTGTTGGGCCGAGCCATCCCAACGGTGCCTGGAGCCGCTACGTAATGGGCGTGGATGACACTCACGCTTATATCGCCAGTGGGATGATTCCCGCATGGTATCTGGTGGCGGTAGACCTCGAGACCGGGCAAGAGCAGATTTTGCTGGAATCGCCGACGAAGTCGGTGATGGATATCGTGGAGAGCTTTCCGGGGGCGTGGGCTATTGTGCCGCAGGAAGGCGGGGCGCCCCGGAAGGAATACTGGCTTTATCACGGCAAGGCCATTCCAAAGACAAACGACAATCCGCCTTGGCCTAAGCAGGCTTCGCCTTGGGACAAGGCGGTGCCGAAGCCGGAAGTTTATTTCGACCAGATCGATCCGGATGCTGAAGGCAATGCCGTGCTCTGGTATCGGTCCCGCGAGGATGCGGCGAAGACCCCGAAGGACACCGCAGATGATTCCCCTGAGGCGCGGGGCTGGAAATCGATTCGCTTAGAGGGCGTCAAGTCGTATCCGCATCGCATCAACCCCATGTCGGTTCTGCCCGACGGCCGGCTCTATGGCACGGGCGATGATTATGCCGGTGTCTTCGTGTTCGATCCTCGCATGGACCGGACCACCCTTCTCGGCCCGCGCCCCGGGCTGGCCCCCTACACGCAGATCGTTTGCGAAGGCAAGCTTTATTCGAGCGGTTACTCCGGCGGGCATCTTTTTGTTTACGATCCAGCGCGGCCCTGGACGTTGAGCAAGGGTGGCCCTCCGGGCCATCCGGCGCCCAATCAGGGCGACGCCAGAAGTAATCCACGCTATGTGGGGGACTTTGACAGGACCACACGCGTCGGACTGATGCACAGTTCCGCACTCGGCGCCGACGGCAAGATATACTTCGGCGGATTCGGATTGCGGCACTACACCGGCGGCGGTTTTGGCTGGTACGACCCGAAGACGCGGAAGATGGACGGTTTCTGGAAGTCGTTAAGCGGTTACGCCGCGCATTGGATTGCGCCAGCTCTGCAGGGGCGTCTTATTATGATATCCACTTCCACAGCGGCTGATGAACTGAATAACAATCGCCGGACCAAAGAGGGAAAATTACTTGTCTTTGATGTAGGCGAACAACAAATCATCCGAGAGATTGTGCCGGTTCCGGATGCACGAGCTGCCGGGATGATTACCGAGGTTGCGCCGGGACGAATGCTCGGATTGACGACGGGGAAAGAGGAAGGCGGCCGCGGAGGTACAGGCCTTCTTTACAGTGTGGACGCTACTACAGGCGAGGTTCTTCTGCGCAAGGCCCTTCCCTGGCCTGTTGGCAATGATCCGTATTGGCCGCACTGGGTGGACCCTTCCTACGAGGTTCTGGCGCTTGTGCCCGGCCCTGACGGTATGCTTTGGACGTATCTAAAGGATGTGCTGGTTCGTATCGATCCAAAGAATTTGAGCGTTCATGTAGTTGGGAAGATGGAACAGCCCGGCTGGCCGACATTCGTAGGCAACGACGTTTACTTCTCAGGCTCCGAACAGTTGCGCCGAATTCGCAATATTGCCAAGGTCGAATGAACTAAGCGAAAGGTAAATGGGCCGATTATGTCGCTTTGTCGATGATGTACGTTTTGAGGTTGCCGCATGAATTTACATGTAATCGATTATTTCTGCATTGTCTTCTATCTTCTATTCATAGTCATCCTTGGAAGCTGTTTCGGCCGGGAGCAGAAGACTACCAAGAACTACTTTCTGGCGGACAAGTCGATGCGATGGCTACCACTGGCGATCTCGATGTACGCCTCCATTTTCAGCTCTATCAGCTACATCATGGCGCCGGCGGAGGCATTCAGATACGATATGCAGTGGTTCATCGCTCTGGCCATGTTCCCGGTGGCGTCGGTCTTTTCGATCGTTCTGTTTATTGATTTTTACACGCGTCTGCGAATCACGACGGTATATGAGTATCTCGAAGCGCGCTTTAACCTCTTGCTCAGTACGATAATAGTCCTGATCTTCACGCTCTATCGTTGTCTCTATGCCAGCATAGTAGTGTTTTCGTTGTCGCTGGTTCTACATATCATAATGGGTTTTCCGCTTATGACCTCAATAGTCGGTACCGGGGCAGGGGCAATCATATATACCACTCTGGGGGGGATGAAAGCGGTCATCTGGACGGATGTAGTGCAATTCTTCTTTATTGTCGGGGGGCTCGTCTTAGCTCTTTTGATTGCGATCAACAAAATCCCCGGTGGTGTTTCTGAAGTTATTCGCATAACAGGTGAAGCCGGCAAATTGAGGGTAGTTAATACGGAATTTGATCTTTCTGCCCGATATGTTTTTTGGACACTGATACCCTACGGCCTTATTGAATTTATGGGGTCCAAGACAGTTGATCAGATAAATGTGCAGCGCTACCTTAGCGCTCGTTCTCCTCAAAACGCCAAATTAGCCATGCTCGTCCAGTCCTTCTTCACCATGCCCGTGTGGTTCATCCTTTATTGTGTCGGGATGTGTTTGTTCGCTTATTACACGATATATCCTTAGCCCGAAGTGTCTCAGTTCATCGCAGATAACAAGTATGACCGAATCTTCCCGTACTACATATACTCGGTTATGCCTATCGGTATTCGAGGATTCATGATTGCCGCCTTGCTGGCCGCTGCGATGTCAACCATGGATTCGGTCTTGAATGTTATCTCTACCATTACCGTCGTAAATATTTATAAGAAATTCGTCAATAAGAACGCCTCGGAAAGAAAGACTCTGGGCATGGCTAAAATACTTACCTGTTTCTGGGGCATAGTCGTGATTGTCCTCGCCACGAGAATGATTCATATCGAAAGTATATTGAAGACAATCAACAGTATTGCAGGTATTCTAATCGGGCCGATTGTCGGGGTCTTTGTCTTGGGGATGTTCTTCATGCGGACGAATTCCTTCGGAGCCTTAATCGGTATGTTGCTGGCATTTCCTCCCTTGCTGTATCTCAAATACAAGACAAATGTGACATTCACCCTCTACGGCATTACCGGCCTTGCGGTGACGATCGTCAGCGGGTATCTATTGAGCCTCTTATGTTCGGCGCCATCGTTTGGGCGAGATAGTCATCTGATATGGAAATGGCGAGGATTGCGCGAAATGCTGCTGGGCGGCGGCAAAGAAACAATCAATCCGGCCAATCAAAGTGCAGAAGGGAAGATACATGAATGACACAAATCGCAAAAGCAGGCTTTTCAGTGCTTATAGATGCATGCACGAACAGGGTTTTGTCCCTATTTTCGTGGAGGAGCAGCCTGATCCCAAAACGCTCATAGAAGCTTGTCTGCAGGCAGGTGTAACCTGCATCGAATACACACTGAGATGTCCCGACGCTAATACAATGATTCCCTGGATCAGGCAGAACTATCCGGATATATGTCTCTTGGCGGGAAGCACGCTCGACGACGATGATATAATACGTAAAGCAAAGAAGAGACATCCGCAATTACTGACTTTGTCCGCATTGGCCGAGATTGGAGTTGACGGCTTTGTCTCGATGGTGGGATGGAAGCTGGGAAACATTGCGAAATATTCTCCCACGCATATCGTCTGTCCTTGTGCACAGACTGTTCGTGAAGCGTTCTTGCAGCTTGGGGCTGGTAGTCACTTTATAAAAGTGTTGGGGCCGAGCCTGGATTTTGTAAACACTTGTCGCAAAGGCCCTACGTTCGGCGCATGTCCGATTATGATCACCGGCGGGATGAGCATAGAAAGGATAGACGCTGCAGTTGAAGCCGGGGCCGTCATCGTAGGCGCAGGCTTTGACTTGCTTCTTAGGGGTCAACCCTCGAATATTTCTTCTCGGAAAATAGCTGATGTACTGAAGCAATATATTGAGGCAGTTAAAGAATCTCGCGCAGAATATTATCCTGATATTGGGACGGCTATCGGGGGCGATGCCGCGGCATGACTGAATTCCTTACCCCATATTCACCCATTTGAGAATTACCTTCACTGAGGCTGAACTGGTAAATCCGGCGCTCGTCCAAATGACATGGATTGAAGCAAACGGTTGTCTATTCCGATTTTGCTTCGAGACCGTCTTTGCCTTGGGTCAACCATTCGAGGTTGAAGCGGGCAAAGGTAATCTTCTCGTATTTGTCCTTAACACCGCGTTCGTAAAAGCAGCAGATAGTCATATCAGGGGCAATAGCCAATTCAGAATATGCGGTTGGGCCGGGATGCAATGTGCGGGAGACAGGCCAGGTCCGGCATTCGTCGTAGCTGAGCCGGATAGTCATATTCTCTCTTTCGGTCCCGGCCGGGCTGGAGAATAGAACTCGGTTCTTCCCATGGCGATTTTTATCGGTAAAACGGGCAATGCTCGCTTGGCACTTTGGCGCTACCATTGATTCCTCGAGCTTGACTTCAGACCACGCAAGCCCTCCGTCGGAACTCCGTGCATATGCGCGTTGGTTCTTATCCTCATAGCTTCGTATATTCAGATAGACAGAACCGTCCTCAATCTCAACCGCTTGGCACTCATTCGTCTTCTCGGCCAAAGTTCCGCCAAGGCTCCAGTTCTTACCGTGGTCGTCACTATATATCACGTGAGAGAAATACCATTCGGGATTCGCCTTGGTGGCGTTGTTTATTTTGTGGTCGCAAGGGATAAGCAGCCGACCGCTCTTAAGCTGGATTCCGTGTCCCGGCCCCGTCGCGTACCATGTCCACCCCGGCTTTGAAACCGATTCAGTGATTTCTTGCGGAGCAGACCAGCTGGCGCCGTCGTCAACGCTCTTTGTGATAAAGACCCTCTCATTGTTCTGACAGAACGGCAGCCATATCGTTCCCGTTTGCCGATCCACTACCGGACAGGGATTACCCGCAGTATTCTCTCCGTCATCCCAGACGATTTTCATCTCAGTCCACGTCCGGCCGTTGTCAAAGCTCCGCTTTATCGCAAGGTCGATATCGCCCTTATCCGAGAAGCTGTTTTTGCGTGCCTCGCAGATTGCCATGATAGTGCCTTTATTAGAAACAACCAAAGCAGGTATCCGATATGCCTTGTATCCATCTTGCCCAGAGACGAACAGGTCGGTTTGTTGAGGCTCCCCATTCATTGAAATTGTCGTAAGCCATTTGAACGTTATCTCCCATTTGGACACCCCGGCAACGAAAAGTCGGGCTATTTGGCCGGCTAATTTGTCCGTTTCACGTTTTGTTATGTCTGTGCCGACGACCTGCGGATACCATTTCGACTTCTCAAGCTCGCTTGCATCCAATATCTTAGCGGGCTTTGTCCATCCCTCTGGTTTCGACAGGTCTGAATTGAAGCTTATGTAGATTCCTTCCTGCGACCAATCTTTGTCCTTGGCGCGGTTCAGAAGCACCACCCACGTATTCAAATAAGTATTCCAGTGGATGGAAGGACCCCAGAAGGCATCTACGTCCGGCCGGTGCCAATCGACGGAAGCGGGGAAGATCGGCGTGACATGTCCGCCGATGCCCGGTTCGGCCCATCGGTTTTGATGCCATTTGAAGACCTTGTTTTTTGGTTCGTCCAAGTCTCTAAGGAGCATTCTCGCCACAGACACACCTTGCTCGGTTATGTCTTTGTGATAGGTGCTTATGAAGAAGTAGAGATACTCGTTCCGACGGTCCGCGATGACGGCGAAGTCGCCGTTGCCTCCCACAAAATACTTGTTGGCCGAGCCTAAGTTGTTGGATCCCGTGGGCGCTTCAAGCACAATGCCGAGATCCCGCCAAGTAAGCCCGTTATCACCCGAAACCATCGTGCCTATCCGCGGCGCGGTCCTGTCCGGCGAAAGGGGTGGTTCATTATGATACCACATATAAAGCTTGCCGTTCTCAGCCTTGTACGTCGATTCAATCCACCGTCCGCCCATCTTCCAGTCCGCTTCATTATCGAAGCTGATCCGCTTTGAGGGTCGGCTCAGACTAAACAGGTCCGGGCCGGAGGACCGAAATGGATGACCCGTTGAGTAGAACATATACATAGTATTCCCATCCCAGTGTACAGGACTGCTGCAATCCACATCACCGTTCTCCTTGGAATCCGCCGCCCCGTGGACTATGCCCGGAAACTGAATGCGAACGGCCGGACGCACTATGGCGGTGCATTGCCGCTCAAGCAAGCCGTTACGCGAATCGCCACCGTATCCGACGGTCTCTCCTACTGTATGTCCTTGACCTAATGCAGAAAGGCAGATGCTCAACATGGTCAAAAAGCAGGTGCGGAAGGAAGGTGCTGCAATACTAAGCATAGTCGTGCTCTTTGATACAGTGACAGTTTCAATCACATCTTCTTGTCTTCTCTGATAATACTCGATATAGCCTTATTGAGCAATAGATTAGTCTGGCCCAACAACCTATTGAAGAATCAAACTGAAATCACTAAAATCATTGGTGCTACACTGAGAAATTGCAGTCATCAACTGTATGAACGTTGCGTATCTACACAAGGTTGGTCTAAAGGAGAACGGCGATATGATTGGATATCGATCTGCGTTGCTGATGGTCTTTTGTGTGGTAACAGCAACGGTGTCTTTGTGCGATGCGGCCGGCATTGCACTACCACAAGCCTCCTGTGGAAGCGAAGGGCAACATGCAAGATCAATCACCCTCAACGGCACGTGGGAATTTGCGGTTGGCGAGGGTACGGAAGGAGCCCAGAACCGGGGCGGACAAGCTAAGCTGGATTGGAAAAAGGTGAGCCTTCCCGGGCCGTTTATGCCGCACAGTCAAAAGGTCGTTTCCGAGACAGCTTTTGTCTGGGCGAAGCGACCGTTTCGATTGACGGCCGAGCAGGCGAAAAGTTTGGCCGTGCTGCGATGGAATTATATATCGCTCGGCGCTACGGCCTTCATCAACGGCGTCGAAGTCGGCCGGAATGAGCCAATTGGTCCTTATCAGACCATCATTCGACCAGACGTATTGCGGACCGGGGAGAATGAAATCGTTCTCAAAATCGCAGGCACGAGAGGTGCGAGGAAGGCGGCAAGCGGTTATATGCTTTTCCCAGCCGGATTCGGAAGTTCGGGTGATATGCCGTCGGTCTTGGACGACGTCTGGATTGATTTCGCAGATCGAGCTTATATGAAGTGGGTCCTCGCCATTCCGGATTTGGCGAGGAGCAAAGTGTCTATAAGAGTCACACTGACTGGTCTCGAAAAGCTCGACGGCTTGACTGTTCGTGCGAACGTCCGCCCATGGCCAAACGGTGATCTCATAGGGCGTGGGCAAACCCGGGCACGTATAGTGTCTGATCCGGATCCTTTGGGCGGCGAACACTTCTTCGTCGAGGTCCCGATGCCCAATTTCAAGCCATGGACCTATGAGAACCGTAACCTCTATCTTGCAGAGGTTACCCTGCTCAGGGGAAAAGACGTACTCGACGCACTTACGCTCAGATTCGGCATGCGAGAGATCAAAGTCGCTGAGCGCAATTACAAGCTTAACGGCAGGAATCTTTGGCTGCGAGGCTCGAACCTGGTGTTCGAGTGGGACTGGGGAGACACGATAACGGGCCACGAGGTCGATTACCTTGTGACCGAGGCAAGAGAGATGAGCATGAACTCCTTCCGCACCCATACTCGCCCGCCGCCGAGGCTATGGGCGGACATCTGTGACGAGCACGGCACGATGATTCTGGCCGAATTCCCGGTGCTTTACAATTACCAGGACTATAAGTTCACGCCGAAGGAGTTGGAGATTTGGCATCGCAATTGCATGCTCGACGCAGCGGGGTGGATGAGTCGGCTGTGGAACCATCCGGCGGTCATCATGTGGGTATTGAGCAACGAGTCGAACCGCGACAACGAGTGGGAGGAGGGGCCGTTTCAGGATTTCGTAAATGCACTTGACCCGACACGTCCCACTCTGCGGACAGGCACCACGGGCACTCGCGACAACTACGACGTGCATACGTGCGGCAA
>JAFGTU010000295.1 GCA_016933985.1 Sedimentisphaerales bacterium
CTTCCGAGATGCGGCCTTGCGTGCTGCGCTTCGCCGCGGCTCCGCTGAGCAAGGCCCCCGTCGCCGCACCCGTGACAGTCAGGCCGACCATGAACAAGGACGAGATGATTCCGATGTGCAGATAGAGCGAGCCAAAATAGGTCTGGTAGAGATACATCAGGACTATCACCGTCCCGATGCCGACGGCCCCCGCCGAGAAGACAAGCAGTGAGCTGTCGAAACCGGACCTGCCGCTTCCGGCTTCTGCGCCAAAAACGTACAGCAGACGCAGGACGACGAGTACCAGGACGGGAACCAGGAAGACCAATGGTCCCGCCAAGGTCAGCAATTTTGCCAGGCGAGCCAGCGGCGCCCCGGACCGCTTGGCGGTGAGCAGAAGACTGTAAAGGTGTGTCAACGGCATGGAATCACGGTTGATTAAGAGATTCTCGGGCAAGTCCGCATTAGAATAGCTCTCCAGCGCCGCCGCCGCCCGGTCCGGCAGATAGACCGACAGCAGCGCCTCCGGCGGAAAGACTGCATCCGCTCGTTCTATCGACTGGAATCGGTCCCGCAGCACAGCCGGGTCGGAAGTCAGATGCTCGGAATCTGATACGATGAACCACGCATCTTCGCCGGGTGTCAGGACGAACCGGGCGAAAACCTCATTGAGCGTCAGCCTGATCGAGGCGCCCATGTTTATCAGCTCGGTCCCCATGATGTTCTCTCCCGCCGTGACGCGGACTGCGAGGACGCCTCCCGACTTCAGGGACCTTTTGATGCGGTCATAGAACTCGATAGTGTAGTACCGGTTGAGGACTGAGCTGGTTGCATCCGGGAGGTTGACGACGACAATATCATAAGATTGCAGATTCTCGGCCAACGTGCGGCGGAGGTCGCCGCTGAGCCGGTCAAATCGGCTGTCGCTGATTCTCATCTCCGCTGGGATGAATGCGTCGATTTTTCGCGCATACTCGGGGTCGGTGGAGGCCCAGGTAACGCTCCTTATTTGCGGAAGCTGGAGGAATTGACTGCAAAGCCCAAGCCCGGAGCCGACTACAAGCACCGACTCTGCTTTCGGATTCTGGCACAGGCTGATAGCTGCAATCTGGCCGGCGGACGCCTTGTCCGGCAGCGTTTCGCAGGCGCTTCCTTCGCGGATGGCCACCCACTGCCCCCGGTAACTGCCGTATAAATATTCGGCCTGGGCCGTGCGGAACGACCCTGCGGGGACGCCTTCGGACAACAGCTTCTTCCACTTTATGGTCTGCAGATATGCCGAGAGTGTGTTGTTGAATCCCGATACAAGGAGAAACACGAAAGCAGCCGACAGCAGGAACGACACGATGCAGGCCGTCGCCCTTGCGGGACGTACAAGCCCTAAGCGTAAGCGCCGGGGTACATCCCCTCCCTCACGGTCGGAACTTGTTGGAGTCAGCAGGGCCGCCAGCCGGACGCTGAAAACCGATGCGCAAACGACGGCGGCGAGAATTAGAAAGATTGCGGCAGGATCCGCGCCGAGCCACAAAAGCAGCGTTGCCGCGACTCCTCCAACGAAGCTGCCCGCCGCTTCGATAACATAAACCTGCCAGACGGCCCGGTCGCTCCCGATCCATCGGCAGGCCGTTGGAAACAGCAGGCCCGTGAGAATGCTTACAGGAGCGTTGACTATAAACGACGCAATGAGAATTGCCCTGAACGACCATAGGGCGTATGACTCCAGCCCGGCAAGCTCTCTGGCCTGGACAATCAGTATGAACTGGGCAATGAAGGCGGGCAGATAACAAAGAAAAAGCAACTCGATATTCCCAACCAGCTTGCGGGCGAGAAATCGGGATTTGCCCGCAAGGGCCGCCCCTGCGCCGACCCACAAGAACCACGACCCGAAGAATATGCCGACGGCAATATCGTTGCCCTCAAAGGTCGTGAGAAAATCGCGAAAGAGCAGGCTCTGCGCCGCGATAGTGAACAGGCCGTAGCTGAACAGCACAAATGTGCGGGCGAGCGTCATTTCTCACCTTCGCCAAAGACATCGGCCTGGAATACGAGAAAGGCGGCCCCTTCATTCCAATCGTCGGCTGCAAGCCCGGCTTTCAGCGAAAGCTGCGTGAGCGTCTGGCTCAAATCCCAGCCTTGCTCGGAAGCGACCTGGGGCAGAAAAACGGCTGACCGCCCCGCCTTGTTGAGGACAATCCCGTCCGTCCCAATCCGGATATCGTTCGCCGACGGCACGGACTTGGGCCGGGTCAAGGCGGAAATCTCTATCGTAATATCATTGAATTCCTCTTTCTGAAGCGGCGTAAACCGCCTGTCCCGAAAGGCGGCATTGATCGCATTCGAGAGAACCGACTTGTAAAGCGGCTGAGACGGAAATATGTCGCCTATGCACCCGCGAAGCCTGCCCGCCTTCTTCAGCGTGACAAACGCGGCGCGAGGCTCTTTTAGCGTATCACTGATCTCGATGCCGAGCTCGGCTGTTTCCGGAACCCGCCCATGCTCGAGCGCATAGCCTATGGTCTTCCTCGCAAGGTTAATCAGCTTTTTTCTGTCGCTGTCGGTCAGTTCGGCGTCGCGTGCCGGCGGCTCCATTGTAGAGCCTTTGCGCCACGTGCCGCTAAAGACGATAGAGAGGTAGCTGACGGACCGGGAATAGTCGCCTTCAAGCTGACCCGATGTTGTATAGTTAATCAACTCAGCTTTGGAGGATTTATCCAGCATCGAAAGCAGCACGGCAATGGGGATATACCCGCAAATAGTCGCGCCGGTCTTTTCTCGATATTCGAGGAAGCCGGGCACATCGAGGGCCTCAATTAGCTTGAGCGCGCCGGTATCCAGCTTCTTGAGCTGCTCCGGTATGTTCTCGGTGAAAGGGACATATCCGTAGCTTGCCCCGTAATGAACAAAGTCCGAGCTGGCCACTACAAGCGTATTCTCATCGACCATACTTTTCAGGATAGCGGCAGCCCTTTGGACCGCCTGTAGCGAGCAACTGCCGGCAACCATCGGAACGAGCTTGAAGCCTGAATCCACTGACTGCAGCAGCGGCAGCTCTATCTGCACGCTGTGCTCGCTCTGATGCGCATGCGGGACGTTCTGAAACACCGGATATTCCAGCAGCCTGTCAATGAACTCCACGTCCAGCGGTATCTGCCCAAGAGGCGTCTCGTAGTGAGTGACCCGCGGGACGCTGAGGATATCTTCCATCCGGACGCTGTGGCTCGGACCAATCACGATGATCCTCTCGTAGTGCCTGGCAATCGCTTTGAGGCCTGCGCAGGCCGTCTTACCCGAATAGCTATAGCCGGCGTGCGGCAGGATAACCGCGACCACGTCATTCCTCGGGCTGACCTGGGCACTGTCAAAGAATCCTTTCAACATCTTTTTCAGAGCTTCCGGATCAGCCGGATACCAGGACCCCGCAAGCGCCGATTTGAGCACCGACTTGGGCCGCTCGGCCGGCCACTCTTTTTCACCCGGCGACCGGCTCTCGGTTTTATGCTCCGCATAGACTGAAGCCGCCTGGCTTGGTTCGGTTGCCGAATCACCGAATGCCTTGAAGTATAGCCCAAGACCCGCCCCGGCAATAATCATGATACCTGCAATCACCGCAGTGACAATGTGCTTCTTGATTCGTCTTGTCATATTAGCCGCTCCATTTGCCCTGCCCGAAGATGTCGTCCGGGGCCCTAAAGCCGCCGGGATACTTGTGGTATTTCGCGGCCCACGTGAATCTTCGCGGCATAACTTTGTTTGCCTGCCGAGCCGCACCTGTAAGAATCACGGCGCCGGCTGCAAGCAATCTATGAATGAACTTTCTGCGTTTCATTTCCATACTCCGTATATTTCGTTTCCGCATTTCGGGCAGGTCCCGTTCTTGAGGTTGTTTTGCAGGATGGTGTAGCCGCTGCGCTCTATGAGCAGGGCCTTGCACTTCGGGCAGTACGTGTTCTGCCCCTCCTTGCTGGCGATATTGCCGATATAGACGTATTGCAGCCCCTCCTCCATCGCAATCCGCCGGGCCAGGTCCAGCGTCTCAAGCGAGGTCGGCGGCAGATTCAGCATCTTGTGCCGCGGAAAAAAGCGGGAGAAATGCAGCGGAGTCTCGCCGCCGAGATTGGCTTTGATCCAGCGGACAAGCTCGCGTATCTCCTCGGGTTTGTCGTTCAGCGTCGGGATCACCAGATTGGTGACTTCCACCAGCGCGCCGCTTGCCTTGGCCAGGACCAGCGCATTGAGAACCGGCTGCAACGTGGCTGAGCACACTTCGCGGTAGAATTCCTCGGTCATCGCCTTGAGATCAATTCTGGCCACATCCACAAACTCCAGCAGTCGCTTCCACGGCTCGGGATTGATGTAGCCGGCTGTCACCAGGACATTGCGCAGCCCCGCCTCGCGCGCCAGCTTCGCGGTATCGTAGGTGTATTCGTAATAAACAATCGGGTCTGTGTAGGTGTACGCCAACGAGGGGCAATTTGCCCGCTTGGCAATATTGACGAGGTCCTGCGGCGACCAGTACAGCTTCTCGCGGGAATAGAATAGGGCCGGCATCTCCTCCGGATTTGCCTGCGAAATCTCCCAATTCTGGCAGTTGCGGCAATGCAGATTGCAGCCGACCGTCGCTATCGAGAGGATGCCCGTGCCCGGAAGAAAATGGGCAACCGGCTTTTTCTCCACGGGATCGACGTTGATGGAGCACGGATACCCGTAAACAACGGTTGTCAAGGTCCCGCCGATATTGACCCTGACCCGGCACTCGCCGCTCTGACCCGGATCAATCACACAATTCTTCGGACATAGCTCGCACTGGACTCTCAATGCAAATCTCTCTTGAAGCGTCTAATGCTCACAGTATAGTCAAAAACGACAAAGACAAGCCGCTTCCAAAAGAAGCTGACTCGCCTGCCGTTATTATACAGAGAATAGTCGACTTGTGCCAGGAGTGTTGATTAGGCCAAGTTACCGTTATTGCCTTGAAGACACGATGATGCTCCTGCCACCGGGTAAAAATGATTTCTCGCCGCTTGATTTCGCTTTCGCCCCAAGTCTATAATGCTCACTATGAAAACAGCACGAACGGTTCTCGGCATAGCCCTGGCGACGGCTGTTTCGTTGTCGCACGCCGGTCTCGCCGAAACCGCCGCACCGCACGCGCGCCCCTCTATTCCGTACGTAGCCACCCGTAATGATACCGTCCGGGATATGCTCTGGATCGCGAACGTCGGAAAGGACGATGTAGTTTATGATCTTGGTTCGGGCGACGGACGCATCGCGATTGCGGCGGAGGATTCTACTTCACCCTGCTGATTGGTCGCCAAGATGAAGC
>JAFGTU010000296.1 GCA_016933985.1 Sedimentisphaerales bacterium
CGCTAGGCTGAAGATGCACATTGATAGTCGCCTCAGCCTGGCCGCCCAAAAAATCGAAACACTCTGCGCCCGCGAAGTGCTCAGGAATCCCATGAGCCTGATCGCCTCGCCCGCCCAGAATTTGGACGACCTCGATAGAAGCCTCACCGAAGCAATCGCAGCATTGTTAAAAGAGGCCGCCGAGAAGCTCTCACAGTACCGCGAGCAGGTCGCCCGAATTGAGCCGCATCGACTGATAGCAACGATGAAGATTGAGCTGAACAACCTGTGCAACCGGGCCGGCCTCGGCCTCGCACGCCTCGCCAACAACAGCCGAATCGGCCTTTCGCAGCTCGAAAGCAGCCTCTCCGCCCTGAAAAAGAAAATCATAGCCGACCGGGTCCTCGTCCTCACCGCCGCCGAGAACCGCCTAACAGGCCTCAATCCCAAAGCCGTCCTCCAACGAGGCTACAGCATAACCACCAACAAGAAGACCGGAACGCTCGTCAGACGCCTGACAGATGTCGAGCTCGGCGATGTGATGATAACAGAGCTGGCCGACGAAGAACACTTCGAGAGCAAAATAACCGCCAAAAAACAAAAGAATCCCGACCCCGGCAAACAAACAACGATGTGGCAATGAAAACGCCGCAATAAGAATTTGATTGAAATTCGGCCTGCGAAAAGGTAAAAGAGAATCAATCAGCCACCAAGACACAAAGTCACAAAGCAAACTGAATAATGAAGGAACATATCCGAGACTTCGTGTCTTTGTGCCTTCGTGGCAAAAAAAGGATACAAATATGGCAAAGAATAAGCAGGAAAATAATCTCGACGGTTTGACCTTCGAAGACGCGATCAAGGAGCTGACAAGCATCGTCGCCAAAATCGAGCAGGGCCAAATCCCCCTCCAGGACAGCCTCGAACAGTACGAAAAGGCAATGGCCCTGATTAAACGCTGCCGAGGAATCCTCCAGCAGGCCGAGAAGAGAATCGAAAAGATCGGCAAGGAAGAAGAACCGGAAGACGGACGACGGAAGATGGAAAACAGAATACAGAGCCCCGAACGTGAGCTTGCCCCTTAGGAGGCGACGGGGGTTTATACGATATCCGAAACAAACCGCGAGCGTGGCGGAACTGGCAGACGCGCAAGGTTTAGGTCCTTGTGTCCAATAGGACATGTGGGTTCGACTCCCTCCGCTCGCAATCTTTGCATCCCCGTCTGTGGATGACGCGAAATGAAGAAGGCCGGCAAATTAATTTGTTCGGTATTCCTGTGCCTGCTGACAGAGCTTCGCGATTCTCCTGAATGCTACCCTCTGGTCCTTGAATCAATAATCCCAATAATGGAGAAGCCGGGAAAGCAGGCTAGCGCGCATGCCAAAGAAAAGTCCCGCTTCTCCACCGTCGGGATGGCCGTCTATTTCTTCGGTTCATTCATCACTACGAGTATCTCGGCCGAGCCGGAGAACGGTTCGCCGCCGACGGTAACGCCGGTCAGCGTCAGCGTATTCAACTGCCCCAGGTTCAGCTCAAGCTCTTTAATCTCGTCCATCACAAACTTCGCCACGAAGTTGCCACGATCATCCGCCTTCCAACTGCTTATCGGAACACCATTGAGAAGAACGGTATGGGCATCCACCGAAGAGAAAGCAATGTCGGTATGGACGGTCACAACCTCTCCTTGACTGAGAATATTAAGGACATTAGGAGCCACCCGGATGGAGATCGCCGTCTCCGCCCACGCATAAGCAAACAGCCCCGACACAACAACCAGTGATGCAATCAACAAACTCTTCATTCTTCTTGACGCCATTTCTGTTACTCCTTAATTGGCATTCTTTCTGTGCACATCCTGCACTTCTATAAACGATCACAAAGTAAGACCATCTCCGTGTGGGAATGTAACGTTTTTTTTCATAAGCTCGCCCAAGTCCCGCGAAGAAATCCACCGACCGCAAACCAATTGCGTCGCTTGTGTATTCCCACGGGAATAATATGAAATGGATGCGCAGCATTGCCCTTGCCCCGCCCGCGCAACGATGATAACCTATGAGACGGCCTGTCTGCAAATTGTGCCGGCAAACACGGTCCCGAACGAAACCGACAATGAACACAATTTGGCAATATGGAGATCGACAATGCAAAACGGTATTCCAACCTCAAGACGAAACTTCATCAAATCGCTCACGGCAGCCTCTATCAGCGGCGCAGCCCTCACGCTGCCGGGCTGTAAAATCGCAGGCTCCGGCCGCGCAAAAAGTTCCCTCATCCGGAAAGAAAGCACAATCCTCTTCCAGGGCGACTCGATAACCGACGCCGGCAGGGACCGCAACAGGGAGGCAAACGCCAACGATTCGGGCGCGCTGGGAAAAGGCTACGTCTATTCAATCGCCGCCCAACTACTTACCGACATGCCCGCCGACGGCCTGAAGATTTACAGCAGGGGCATAAGCGGCAACAAGGTGTTCCAGTTGGCCGAGAGATGGGATAAGGACTGCCTCGACCTCAAACCCGATGTCCTCAGCATCCTAATCGGCGTGAACGATATATGGCACACCCTCAACGGCAACTACAACGGCACGATTGAAAAATACGAGAAGGACTACGCGGCCCTATTAGAACGCACGATCAAGGCGCTTCCAAATGTCAAGCTGGTTATCTGTGAGCCTTTTGTGCTTCGCTGCGGGGCCGTCAACGATAAATGGTTCCCCGAATTCGATGGATACCGCGCCGCCGCTAAGAGAATGGCGGACAAGTTCGATGCCCGATTCGTCCCGTTCCAATCCATGTTCGATAATGCCTCGAAGAAGGCCCCGCCCGCACATTGGGCCGGAGATGGAGTCCATCCGACAATGGCCGGCGCATGTCTAATGGCACAGGAATGGCTAAAGGTCGCAGGCATCGGCTAAGCCCAAATGAGCCGATACTCGTAGCATAGAATCAGGAGATGCTTAAGATGAATAACAGATTCTACAAGCTCAATCTGCTCTTTCTGCTGGTCGCGAGTCTCGCCTGCCTAAGCCGGGCTGAGGAATGTATCGATATCGCCGACCGATGGGAGCTGCTCGTTGACGACTATCTGATCGACCGAACGACTGGTGACATCGAGCTTCGCCTGCACAGCCCGACCATCCAGGACGTCGTCTTGACACACGACAAACCCTGGGAGGGCAACACCTGCGGATACCACACCATGTTCCGCGACGGCGATATCTGCCGAATGTACTATCGCGGCTCGAACCACGACGAAAAGACCCAGAAACAGTCGCACCCGCCAATGGTCTGCTACGCTCAAAGCCCCGATGGAATCAACTGGCAAAGGCCCAACCTCGGACTGGTTGAATTTCAAGGCTCGAGGAACAACAACATCATCCTCGAGGACTTCGGGGCCCACAACTTCACGCCCTTCAAAGACCCTAACCCGCAATGCCCGCCCCAAGCCCTCTACAAAGCGGTCGCCCGCGAAAGGTGGAACGGCAAAGATACGCTCGTCGCATTCATAAGCCCGGACGCAATCCACTGGAAGCCGATGCAGGAGGCGCCGATCATCACCGATGGCGCCTTCGATTCTCAGAACCTCGCCTTCTGGGATTCGATACGCCGCGAGTATCGATGCTACTTTCGCGACTTCCGAGACGGCTTCAGAGACATTAAGACCTCCATCTCGAAGGACTTCATCGACTGGACAAAGCCTGAATGGCTCAGTTACGGCAATGCCCCAAAGGAGCATCTCTACACCAACCAGATACAGCCCTACTATCGCTCCCCCCACATTTTCATCGGCTTTCCCACACGGTATATCCCGGACCGAGGCTCGCTGACCGAAGGCCTGTTCATGAGCAGCCGGGATGGGCTGAATTTTCATCGGTGGCAAGAGGCTGTGCTCAGGCCGGGACTCAACAGGAGCAAGTGGCAGAACAGAAGCAACTATATATGGCTCGGCATGATTGAAACCCCCTCACCACTACCCGGCGGCGGCAACGAGCTTTCAATATACAGCAACGAAGGCTACTACAAAGGCAAAGGCGCAGCAACAAGAAGATACACCTGCCGCATCGACGGCTTCGTCTCGCTGCATGGGTCGTTTCAGGGCGGCGAAATGACAACCAAGCCCCTCGTATTCAAGGGAAACTGCCTGATGGTGAACTTCTCGACTTCTGCTGCAGGCTCCTTGAAGGTCGAGGTCCAGGATAGCGCCGGCAACCCGCTCGAAAGATACACCCTCTCCGAATGTAATGAGATTTACGGCGACCAGATCGAGCAGGCCGTCCAGTGGAAAAAAGCCGACATATCCAACCTCGCCGGCCGACCCATCCGCCTCAGATTCGTCCTGATGGACGCAGACCTCTTCGCCTTCGGCTTCCGTCCCAACCCCTGACTTCGGGGCTATCTCAAGTCTGTCACCCTGAGCAAAGCGAAGGGTCTGGCAACGAAAGACATGAGTCTCTTCGCTGTCAATGACAATTGAAGCCCTAAGACCCTTCAATTCAATAATCCGCAACTGCTAATCAATTGTCATTCCCGCGAAGTACATATTATACGCAAAAACCGTCCACCCACGCAGCCAAAACGCCTTCGTGGCACGGGCTTCCAGCCCGTGTCCTGCTCCCACACACGAAAATTCAACTCTCAGGCCAAACACGTACAAAGCGGGAATCCACAGCCTCCGGCACAATTACCATCTTATTCTGTTAGAGGCATAAATCATTTGACAAAATAACACAAAGTGTAGTAGTATATTCAAAGACGCTAAGGTAGAATTCCTGACGAACCAAAAGGCTGAATTTGCCCCTTAAGGGGCGACCAGATAATCCCAACAAGACGGGAGCATTTTTTAGAAAGGAACATACTGTGCGAAAACTATCTCGAAAATGGCCCATCTGGTGCACAATTATTGCCTTCGCACTTCCAGGATGGTATCTGTTTCATCGGACTATCACATATCCTGGAACGTTTAATCATGTGGAATTCCTTGGAAGGATAGTTGGTGCTGCTTTCGTATCAGGGATAGCCTGGGCTGTCTATGGCGCGGCATGTGCTTGCAGTCACAAAGTCGTATGCCCAAATTGTGGTGGTAAGAACATAGCGAAATACCTGTATGGAATTACGAAGATTACGAAGGCAATCGAAAGCGATTTTGCGGCTGGAAAAATTGTGTTGGGGAGTGGCGCTTCGAAGAAGGACTTTCCTAGATGGTACTGTAACAACTGCCAATATGAATGGTAGGTCTATGGGCAAGGCGCATATCAATCGGCATTTTTCATATACGGCTGCATCAAGAACTAAGCTTCTGGATTATCTCAGGAAGCAGGATATTACTGTACCGGCCCGAACCGAAGGCAGAACATCACAGCATTGCGAAAAGTGGGCTATGTTCCGACTGTTGGCAACTTGGGCTAACGCAAATCGTTTCGAATATCCTCTGAGGTTAGTCCACAGAAATAGGCCTGATTTTCTACTCTGTTACGCCAAGCGAGAGATCGGTATTGAATCTACAGAGGCTGTATCTCAAGAATACGCAGAGACAGACGCTTTGGCAGAGAGAATGGGGGTACATACCCTTCTGTTCATGGACCAATTCAGAAGAGAAACGCCAAAACGATCCGTAAAAGAACGACGCCAGTTGATCATAGAACAACCTTATGGGGCTGGTTTTGGAGATGATGAGCCTGAACTTGAGTGGGCGCGCTGGATTATGGACTGCATACGAGATAAAACCAACGCATTGAGCAAACCAGGTTTTGCAAAATTTGACAAGAATTGGCTTCTAATATATGACAATCTACCCCTTCCCTTTGTAAAAATTAAAACAGCGTTAGGATTCCTGTTTCATAACTTGAATATCTATTGGAGTGAAAACCATCGTTACGATGGAATATTTATAGATACGGGGATCCAACTTTTGGAGATTTATCCTACAGAGTGGAATTCCAGTGTAATTGTTAATTTATGGTCTAAGCCCTCTTAGTTTCTTTTCTTTCTTGCCGGCGACTTGAATGGCGATTGTGAGGTCGATTTCGACGACCTCGCCCAAATGGCCGCAAACTGGCTAATCGACTGCTACGCAGACCCCAACAACCCAGCCTGCATCCCCAAGTAGCCCCCCGCTCCCACCATACCCTTCTTCCATTCAGTATCTGCGTCAATCTGTGAAATCTGTGTTTTCACTTGACATCAAACCACAAATACAATATAATAAGCATCAAACTGAATAGGCTTGATCATACTGACAGATGCGAAAAACCAGAACATGGCCATCAAAACCAATCAGAACACCTATCCGGATGCCGCCCCCATGTCCGTACCAATAATCAATCATCAATCATCAATAATCAGTCCTGAAACCTGTTCTCCTGGTCCCCTCTACCCTGATAACCTCGTACCCCGATCCCCTCTGCCTCTTCTGTCTCCCGTCTTCTGTCTTCTACCCATATCCCCTCTCCTGCCCATCTTGCCGCTTGTGCTCTTATCCCCTGTGCCCTTTCACCCTTTGTTCCTTCGTGCCTTCGCGCCTTCGTGGCTAACACTCAATTATGCAAAACAAACCCAATTTCAAAATAGGTAAACCAACCTTAACTCCTTGCCACAAAAGGCATTATATGGATTCTCAGCCCCGCCGCCCCAGAAAAAACAAACCCAATCAAACCCAATCCTGCGATGTAATACACGCTCTACGCTATATGCTATACAAAACAAACCCAATTCCCACCGCGCGATGTGCCATCGAACTTCCACCGCATATTGACCCCCCAAAGCGGTTCTGGTATCTTGACCCTGGCCGCCCAAACCGGGCAATGGCGCCCCGTTTTTCAATGCTTGACGCGTTCTGGCTTTTTGCGAAAGGATTGATATGAAGCACTATGTAAAAGACCGAGTGGTAGTCATAACAGGCGGAACTTCGGGTTTTGGATTCGAGGCGGCTCGGATGCTCCTTGAAATGGGTGCAAAGGTCGCCATCACCGGGCGCAACCAGAAGCGCCTCGACCAGGCCAAAAAGAAGCTGGCCAATAAGAACCTGCTCGCCGTCCGGGCCGACGCGGTCAAGACCCAGGACTGGCGCAAGCTCATAGCCGCCGTCAAAAAGCGATTCGGCCGCATCGACGTCCTCGTCAATAACCACGGCGCCGGCATAAAAATCGCCGAGCTCGAGCAAATGACCGACCGCGACCTTCAAACAGTCATGGATGTCAACATAATCTCAGTAATGAAGGGATGCCGCGAAGTCGTCGGCCTGATGAAGAAGCAAGGCAGCGGACACATCATCAACGTATCGAGCGGCTGCGCCCATTACTCCTGGCCGAGCTGGGCCGCATACACCGCCGCCAAGGCAGGCATGGTCGGCTTCACACGCTGCCTCCACCTCGAAATGGCCCAGTGGGGAGGCAAGGCCACCTCATTCGTCCCCGGCGCCGCCAGGACAAACTTCTGCAAGGCCGCTAAAATCGACGATTCCTGGCTCGATGGCTACCCATCAGGCGAAGACTTCGCCAGGACCCTTGTCCACTCTATCGACGTCCCCGAAAACTCCTTCATCGACGAGGTAATCATCTGGGGCACTAAGCAGGTAAAGGAAATGCTCAACCCCTTCTAACCGGCTGGCGATTTGAGTGACAAAAGCTTACATCGACGCTGCTCCGCCACTTAGGAGAAAGACAATGGTTCGTTTCATTGGGCTGTTGCTGGCCCTCGTCGCTGGTATCGCCTGCAAAGCCGATGCCGAACAGGGGCGGTACTTTGCGAAGAAACATTACGAGCCACACCCGCTGCCCGTCTTTGAGACGACAAAGGATAAGCTCCCCTCGCCCGTCTTCGACGAAGACCAATCTTACGCAGCCTGCTATTGGAAGGCGTGGGAAATCGCATTCAGAAACTTTCACGAGCCTGCGCCCCAGAGCGGCTTCGTCTCGCAGTTCATCGACGCGGCCTTCAACGAGAACATCTTTCTCTGGGATACCTGCTTTTTGACGATGTTCTGCAACTACGCCCATCCGCACGTCCCCGGCATCCGATCTCTCGACAATTTCTACGCCAGGCAGTACGAAGACGGCGAAATCTGTCGGGAAATCAACCGGACGACCGGCAGGGACTATCCAAGCTGGGTAAACGCCGGCAGAGAGCCGCTCTTCAGCCGATGGGGATTCGACCTCCACGCCGGACACAAGCGAGCCGGCATCGAATACCGCGGACGACCGGCCCCGAAACCCAATCCCATCCTGACCCTCGACGCCCTGAATCATCCCATATTCGCCTGGGCGGAGCTTGAAAGCTATCGCGTAACCGGCGATATCGAACGTCTGAAAATGGTCTGGGAGCCGCTGGTCCGCTATTACGGGGCCCTCCAAAAGTACATCCGCCAGGGCAATGGCTTGTACATGACCGATTGGGCAAGTATGGATAACTCGGCCCGAAATCCCGGCCTGGCCGGCGGCGGAACCGCTATCGACACATCCTGCGAAATGGTCCTGTTCACAAGGAATCTGGCCGAGATTGCACGCGCAATCGGCAAGGCTAAGCAGGCCGACAAGTTCGCCAAAGAAGCCGATGAACTGGCCGGAATCATCAACGACAAGATGTGGGACCCCGAAAAACGCTTCTATTACGACCTGACCGTAAACGAAGACCGAATCGGAGTGAAAACCATAGCCGCATTCTGGACGCTCCTGGCCGGCGTGGCATCGCAGGAGCAGGCAAAGGCCCTTGCCGCCGAGCTCGAGAACCCCAAGACCTTCAAAACGCTCCACCGCGTCCCGACCCTGGCCGCCGACGAAAAGAGCTTCAGCCCGACCGGCGACTACTGGTGCGGAGCTGCCTGGGCCCCGACCAACGTGATGGTCGTTCGCGGACTCGAACGCTACGGCTATACAGACCTGGCCCGAGACATTGCATTGAACCACCTCGACAACGTCGTCAAGGTCTTCAGGCAAACGGGCACTATCTGGGAGAACTATGCACCACAGGAGCTCGCCCCCGGCCGGCCGGCAAAAAAAGACTTCGTCGGATGGAGCGGAATCGCCCCCATCGCCCTGCTCCTCGAATACAAAATCGGCCTGCGACCCGACGCAGCCAACAATACCCTCACCTGGCGCATCGCCTCCGAAAAGCGCCTCGGAGTCGAACGCTACTGGTTCGCCGGAAAGACGGCCTCGCTGATGTGCAGCCCAGCAGGCGATTCCTCGAATCGCAATATCCGCGTTTCGAGCAACGCACCCTTCCGACTGGTGATCATCCTAAATGGAAGAACCCGCACAATAGAAATCCGCAAAGATGAACCCGTAGAGATCGACCTTTAGGAAGCCTGCCCGCCAAAAACCTGCGCAGAAATACACTGCATCCTTGAAGTTAGCTGCAGTACTCCCACCGAACCGCATCCCCTACTCGCGCCTTTGAATAGGTGATGCACAATAGAAGAAAGCGGTGTGCCGAAAGACTCAACCTGCCGACAAAGCAGTACAATCACTACGATATAAAAAGGTCCTGCAACTGAACATGCAGGACCTTTTTGATTACTTCAAGCCTTTTGTCTCTTAGCCCGGGATCACATTGGTTGCACACGGGCCTTTTTTGCCTTGTCCTACCTCATACTGGACGCTCTGGCCTTCCTCGAGCGAGGCATAACCTTCCGTCTTGATTTCCGAGTGATGGACAAACAAATCATCGCCGCCGTCATCCGGGGCAATGAAGCCGTATCCCTTACTTGAATTAAACCACTTCACAATACCTGTACTCACTTATACTTCTCCTTGGCCTATTCATAGGCCGCAAAGCCAATATCTCTCACTATTGTTATCGAAGGCGTACTCTTGAGAGACGAAAGAACACACCTTTCTGAATACTCGAATATACCGCCAACATATTAGAAAAACAAGAAAAAACAAGAAATGGGGTAAAAAATATAACACCGCGGCTGTATCTGAGAACCGGCAAGCAACCGCAACTCCAAACGGAAACCGCCGTTTTTGCCTCAATAATGCACACTGAGAAACTCGATACGCCCCAACGCACCGTCACTGCGGGCATGGGGGTCATTGAAATATATCGGGTTCAACGGATAAGCCACGCCCTTGAGACAAAAAACGCCGCTTAATCCATCCCGTCTTCCCGTAGCTTACACGACAAGAGCCGCCTCCGCTCCATCGTCCCCTTCCTGTTACCGCGATTCCTTGCGCCCCTGGCGACGACGGTCGGCCTCCTTGAGAAGCCTCTTGCGGATCCGGATGGAACTCGGGCATATCTCGACAAGCTCATCCTCCTGAATATACTCCAGGGCGACCTCGAGGCTCATTTTTCTTGCCGTTCTGACCTTTGCCGCATCATCCTTGCCCGCAGCGCGAACGTTGGTAAGCTGCTTGCTTTTGGCGACGTTGACCGGTATATCGTTCTCCTTGCAATGCTCCCCGACTACCTGCCCTTGATACACTTTCTCACCCGGCTCGACGAAGAAAATGCCCCGGTCGTACAGAGCGTCGAGGGCATAAGCTGTAACTTGCCCGGCAGTCGTCGCAATCATAACGCCGGCCTTTCGCTGAGGTATGGCCCCTCGCATCAACTCATATCTTTCAAAAGTATGGTGCAGGACCGCACGCCCGGCCGTGGCGTTCAGCGCCCTTGCATGAAGGCCGAAAAGACCCCGTGAAGGAATCAGGAATTCCATGTGAATAAAATCGCTCGCCCCGCTCTTGGCCTCCATCTTGATTAACTCGCTTCGCCGGTCGCCCAGGAGGCTCATTATCGCACTCTGGCAATCCAGCGGACAATCCACAGCCAATAGTTCTATCGGCTCGTGCTGCCTGCCCTCGATGGTCTTCAGAATCACGTTCGGCTTTCCTGCGCAAACCTCATATCCTTCGCGCCGCATATTCTCTAATAGAACGCCCAGGTGCATCAGCCCTCTGCCTGAGACATTGAATTCTTCAGGCGTCCGCCCCGGCTCGACCCTCAAAGCCACATTCTTGGCAAGCTCCTTTTCGAGCCTCTCTCCAATCTGTCTGCTCGTCAGATAGCTGCCGTCCCTGCCGGCAAAAGGCCCGTCGTTGACCCTGAAGGTCATCGTCATCGTCGGCTCGTCAACCGGGATAACGGCAAGTCTCGAAGGCTTTTCCGCGCAGGCGATGGTGTCGCCGATTTCAACCGGATCAAGCCCCGAAATCGCACATATATCGCCCGCCGAGACGCTTGCAACCTGTTTTCGGCCCAGGCCGAAGAATTGATGAATCTGCATAACCTTCTGCTGTGTATGCAGCCCATCCTTGTCGATTACAGTCACCTTCTGGCCCTGGTCTATACGCCCGGCAAAGACCTTGCCTATCGCTATCCGTCCGACGTAATCCGAATACTCCTGGTTGCTAACGAGCATTTGCAGCGGCTCGTCCAGGCTTGCTTTCGGCGCAGGAACCTTGCTTATAATCGCGTCGAATATCACCTCCATATTGTCGGTCCTCTTCTCAAGGTCGCCTGTCGCCCAGCCCTCCTTTGCCGATGCATAGATGAGAGGGAAATCGAGCGCCTCGGATTTGGCCCCGAGATGAACGAGCAAATCGAATACTTCGTTAACGACATCATCCGGCCGACTGTTCAGCCGGTCCACTTTGTTGATCACGACAATCGGACAGAGCTTGTGCTCAAGGGCCTTGCTCAGCACGAATCGCGTCTGCGGCATAGGCCCCTCGAACGCATCCACCAGAAGTAGCACACCGTCGGCCATCTTCAGAACGCGCTCGACCTCGCCGCCGAAATCGGCATGGCCGGGAGTGTCGATCAGGTTGATCTTGTACTCATCGCCTTTGGAATCCGTGTAGTAAATCGCGCAGTTCTTGCTCAGAATCGTAATGCCGCGCTCCCGCTCGAGCGGGTTCGAGTCCATAATCAGCCCATGCTCGCTGCCGGCCAGCTTGTCCAGCTCCTCATCACGAAACATCCCCGACTGGTAAAGAAGCCGATCGACCAGCGTAGTCTTGCCGTGGTCCACATGAGCGATTATCGCAACATTACGAATATGATCCGAATACATAACCAACCTTCAACACATTCAACATCAATCCACCCTCTGCAGGCAATCCTGGTTAGTCCTCACACGCCCAACACCGCCTGATTATATCTCAAAGCGGTCCACATGCAAGCGATAATCCGTCAAACAGCCGAGTTTCAGCAAAAATCCTTCAGCCCAACGGTCCCATAGCTCTGCCTGCACTGAACATCATTGGTCCAGTTTGATGCCGCGTATTACCATTCCTGCTTGATTCCTGCCAATGTAGGATTTTCCGTCGGCTGCGACCCGGAGTTCGTCCAGCCAGACGTCATTTGGGGCGTCTTTGTCCGGGCGGCGCATTATGAGCGTATCGCCGTCGAAGGTCCATCTATCGTCGGAATCCGGGCGGTTGAGCCTGCCTTCGGGTAGGATTGTAACGATGCTCTCGGCCTCGTAGTTTACAAGGTGCTTCCATTTTCCGAACAGGGCTGACGGCTCTACTTTGGCTTCTTTGTCGGGCGGCTTCGTAAGCGGCTCGCTCGCAACGGGCCAGCCTTGGCTGGTCCAGAGCAGCGGCCTGATTTGCAGGTTCCTCCCGCCCCTGGTCTGCCGCGCATCGTAGGTATGGTGCACCAGAAAATCGCCGTCCGGGGTCTGGATAACCGAGTTATGCCCCGGGCCCCGCCAGTTTTCGTGGCTGGCCAGGACGAGCGAGCCGCCGCCCTCCGTCATACGGTTGCCTTCGATATCAACGTATGGGCCGGTTACTTGTTTGCTCCGCCCAACCATAACGCGGTACGTGCTGTTGACACCCTCGCAGCAGGCATCGAAGGAAACGAACAGGTAATAATAGCCGTTCCGGCTGATGATGTACGCCGCCTCGATGGCGTGGTGAACGGGCCGCCGGGCCAGCGAGTATCGCCGGCTGTCAACCGGGTTGGGCTTTCCCGTGGCCGGGTCGATATGCACCATCTTAATCCCGTCCCAGAACGACCCGAATGCAAGATAGATCTTGCCGTCATTATCCGCAAAAATCGCCGGATCAATCGCGTTGAAGTCGGTCTTGCCCGGGGCCGATTCGATGGCCTTGCCATGGTCGCTCCACTCATAGTCTTTGCTTGCAGGGTCCAGAACTTTGTTTGTCGCAAGGCCGATGCACGACCTCTGGCTGCCGAAAGTCGAGATCGAATAGTAAAGGTGGTACTTCCCGTTGAAATACGCGATATCCGGCGCCCATATATTCCTCGACCCGGGGACCTCGTTTCGTGCCCAATCCGGCACTGAAGTCTCGAAGACCCTCCCGACCGGCTCCCACTCGACCAGGTCCTTCGAGCGATTGATGGGGATGCCTCTGCCGGTGCAGAAGACGTAGTACCGCCCGTCTTGCTGTGACCTGATTATGCCCGGATCCGGAATGCCTCGCCCAAGACCCTGCCCCGCCCCCGCGCAAAGACCGCTCGTGAAGAAGACCAAAAGAACGACAACACAACACCTGCCGGCGCCAGTTTTCAGATAGAAGCCATTGTTCATAGAAGATTCCTTTACAGTTATGCCGCAACCGCCTCGGCAGCGTTGCGGGCTTTTCCCCATAGAATACCGAGTCCCGCCCGCGAATTCAAACCTGTAACTTTCGGGCCGCGCTTGCTTGTGTTCAGTGGATGGGCTACCATGACGCCGTTGAAGCTGTAAGTTGTATCGGACTGAATCTGATTGTTATGGAGGCAAGAATGGACCGTCGAGATTTCTCGAAACAGGGCCTGCTGCTCGGCCTTGGCGTTTTGGCAGGCAGCACAAAAGGCAATCAAAGAAGCGCCGTGAACCAACGGGGAGAATACTACACCGAGCCGCCGAAGAATCTGCCCGTTAGAAGATTCGATGTCGTCGTCGCCGGAGCGGGCACGGCAGGCGTTGTCGCCGCCTTGGCCGCCGCACGAAACGGCGCCAGGACAATACTGATCGAGTGGAAAGGGTATCCGGGGGGCACGGCCACCGAAGGGGGCACGGCGCTCCACAGCTTCTACAACCTCTGGAAGGCATTCCCAGGAGTCGAGAAACGCCAGGTCGTTAAAGGAATTCCACAGCAAATAGTTGATCGGCTGATTAAAGTCGGCGGAACATCCGGCCACGCAGAGATGTCTATCGGTTTCAATTACGATTCGGTCTGCACGGCCGTTGACGTCGAGATGTATAAGCTCGTCACCTTCGAGATGCTTGTAGAGGCCGGCGTCAATGTCTGCGTCAATACGATTGTCGCCGGGGCCATTATGGACGGCTCGCGAATCAGGGGCGTCATTGCCGAGAGCCGCTCGGGCCGAGAGGCGATTTACGCCAGGTCCTTCGTCGATTGCACCGCCTACGGAGACCTTGCAGCCTTCGCAGGCGCCAAATACACCGAGCCAAACGATTACGACGTCTGCAACAGTATCGGCATCGCCAACGTTAACGTCGAGAAGCTGCACGACTACCTGAAAGAGCACGACGCACTGGACCAGCGCGCCGAGGGGATGCGCAGC
>JAFGTU010000006.1 GCA_016933985.1 Sedimentisphaerales bacterium
GTGGTGGGGACTGCGTGCACCGCTTCCGGCGTGCAGGCGTTTCGATGGACAGCCGCGGAGGGAATCGTCGGCGTACCTATTCCAGCCGGCCTGGTCAAGAGCTGGGCTACCGATGTCTCGGAGGACGGCAACTACGTACTGGGGCACGGCAGGAAGAGCGACTCGCCGCCCTACGACTATGAAGGATTTAGATGGCACGTATCGGGGGGTCTGGACCGTATCGCCGCGCCGGGACTGAACATCATAGCAAAGGGTCTTTCCGGCGACGGCGCAATTGCCGTCGGCACATCGTGGGGGGTGGATATCGATGATGAGGTGTTTCGATGGACTGCCCAGGGCGGGATCACTCGCCTTGTCGGGCTGCCCGCTGGCGGGGCGAACAGGACCAACGCGGATGGTATCTCGGCGGACGGGCTGGTCGTAGTGGGCGACGGAATATACGATGGAGATCCCTACCGGGACTGCTTCCGCTGGACCGAAGCCGAGGTGCTGACCTTTTCCGCGCATACCGCCAATGCAACATCGAGCGACGGGGCGGTCGTGGTGGGAACGTTGGACAATCACGAGACAGCATTGTTCGAGGCGTATCGCTGGACGGCCCAGACCGGAACGGTGCTGCTCGGGACATGTCTGCCCAACTTCCATTCCCGAGCGCTGGCCGTATCCGGTGACGGGTCCGTGATTGTGGGATATGTGCAGAATAATTCCGGCTTCGACGAGCAGAAGGCGTTTATCTGGGATGCCGAGCACGGGATGAGACTCCTGCAGCAGGTGCTGGAGGGTGAATTCGGGCTGGATTTGTCGGGCTGGAAGATCGCGGAGTCGTGGGCATCGTGGCGCGCGACTGGTATTTCCGCCGACGGCCTGACAATTGTCGGAGATGCGCTGAACGGCGCAGGTCTTCGTGAGGGGTGGCGAGCGATTCTTCGTAGCGCTGTTTACGTGGACAAGGATGCGACCGGCGCGAATAACGGTTCGACCTGGGCCGATGCGTACAACTATCTGCAGGATGCCCTGATGTTCGCGGCGCCGGGAGATGAGATTCGCGTCGCAGAAGGGGTTTATAAGCCTGATGATTTTGTCCTTAGCGACCGTCCGAATCGTGAGCGGGAAGAGACCTTTCAGCTCATCAACGGCGTCGCCGTCAAAGGCGGGTACGCCGGCTTCGGCCGGCCGGACCCCGATGCACGGGACGTCAACGAGTACGAGACGATTCTCACCGGAGATCGCTTGGGCAACGATGTAGCCGTCGCTGATGCGGCGGACCTGTTGGACGAGCCGAGCAGGGAGGACAACTGCTATCATGTTGTCACCGGCCACGAAACAGATTCCACAGCTGTGCTGGATGGTTTCACGATAACCGGCGGCAATGCCAATTGGGGGTATTGGGTCGCCTGGTATGGAGGCGGGATAACAGCCGATTCGGCGGGCTTGACCATTCGCAACTGTAAGATTCAGGGCAACGTTGCCGCCCAGGGCGGCGGCCTGCATATCGGCTCCGGCGGGGCAACGCTAAGCGGCTGCACATTCAGCGGCAATGCCGCCATACACGCTGGCGGAATGATCAACGGCGGAAGGCAGACGACCGTGGCGGACTGCGCGTTCCTCGATAACTACGCCGATACAGGGGGCGGCGCGACAATATGTACGGATGCCACGTTCGCGAGGTGCAACTTTGTCCGTAACCGAGCGGGCCTTTCCACAGGAGGCGCGGTGGGCAACGATTGCAGCGCCCCGGAGTTCGAGCACTGCACGTTCATCGAGAATACGGCGCCTTACGCAGGCGGAGCAATCTCCAATTTTGAAGGTGATCTCGTGATAGTCGCCTGCAGGTTTGTCGGCAATTCCTCGGACAAAGGCGGCGCGATATACCAGGGCGACACCGATACCGTGCTGACCGCCTGTGAATTCGAGGGCAACCACGCAGTAACCGGGGGCGCCATTGCCAACGATGGATACAGCGACCCGACGTTGACCGACTGCAATTTCACCGGAAATTGGGCTCAGTTCGGCGGAGCATTCCACAATACCACCGGCAGCGCCCCGGGATTCGCCAACTGCGTCTTCAGCGGCAACTCGGCGACGGGTAGCGGCGGCGCGATTGGCAGCTACAACAATTACGGATTCGGCCCCATTCTCATCGGCTGCACTTTTAACGACAACACGGCCCCCAACGGCGGAGGATACTACAACGATGACGGCGACCCGATTCTGACCGATTGCCGGTTCAACAGGAATCAAGCGGAACAGGAAGGCGGGGGATTCTACAATCTGACCGGCAAGCCGACGCTGGAGGGCTGCCTCTTCGTCGAGAACCGCTCCGACCAGGACGGCGGCGGGATGCAAAACGACGACGGTAGTCCCAAGCTGACGGGCTGCGTATTCAGAAACAACTTCGCCGCCGACGAGGGCGGCGGAATGTGCAACGAGGACGACAACGCGCCGCCGTTGAATCCGGTGCTGGTCAACTGCATCTTTGCAGGCAACGTCGCAAACAGTCACGGCGGGGCCATGTGCAACGACCGGAGTAACCCGAGCCTGACGAATTGCACATTCAGCGGGAACACAGCCGAGGCGGGCGGAGGGATGTACGGCGAAAACGGCAGCGCAGTTAGCCTGTCAAATTGCATTTTGCGGTCCGATGCGCCCGACGAGCTGCACAATGACGGTGCTGCAACAACGGTCCTCTTTAGCGACGTGCAAGGCGGCTGCGAAGGAAAAGGCAATATCGACGCCGACCCTCGCTTCGCCGATCCAAATAGCGGCGACTATCACCTAAAATCCCAGGCCGGCCGATACGATCCGAACAACGGAGCATGGACGATTGACGATGTGACGAGTCCTTGTATTGATGCCGGCGATCCGATGTCTCCCATCGGGTATGAGCCCTTCCCCAACGGCGGCATTATCAATATGGGCGCCTACGGCGGGGCGGCTGAGGCGAGCAAGTCATACTTCGCCAAGCGGCCCTGCGAGACAATCGTCGCAGGCGATGTCAACGGCGACTGCGTCATAGACTTCCGCGACTTCTCCATCATGGCCCTGCACTGGTGCCGGGAGAATGGTAATTAGACTGTATTCTCGGAAACGGCGAGCGGAAAATAGGCCGGCGCCGACCGTGACGAGCTATGGAGCCATGGCCGAGGTTGGTAATTCGCCACCCCTTTGCCTGGCGACTGCGAAGCAGCTCGACGATGCATGTAAAGCCACCCTGCAAATCGAGAATTCAACGAGGCGATTCTGAAGGTGGCGGCGATCTCCTCAAATTCAGTGATTCTTCGATGTTTCAACTCTCTGGAGGCGTCAGTTGGCTGCGCATCAGTTTCATTTCGTGGATGATCGTCCCGTCCTCGCCGAGAAATATAGGTCGTCAGCAGGAACGAGACAAAACGGTCTCTGAGTCAGGAGACGATTTCATCTCCGGGTGTTATTGTACTGTCTTATTGTTTCCTTTCAAGGACTGCCCTTCGTTTTAGCTCCGCCCGTTTTGCCGGGATATTTCCGCGCCGGCCGGATTCTCTTTGATTCTGTCCTGCCATTCGCGGTATAGTACACACAGTTCTTGGAGTGCAGAAAATGACAAAGAAATTATTATCGCTGCCTGCAATTGCAGCCGTCCTTGTGTGCCAGGCATTAGCGGCCGCCGGCATCGACGTCTCGTTTGTCGAGCAGCCGAAGGCCGCAGCCTGTTTCGACGCTTCAAAGTTCGTGATAAAGGTCTCAGCCGAAGGCGGTCCTCCTTTCAAAAACCCGTTTACCGACGCCGAGTTGACCGGCACATTTGAAGGACCTGACGGTGCTTCGCTAAGAGTGGCCGGTTTTTGCGATTCACAGGATGGAAGCATTTATCGCCTGCGGTTTTGCCCGCGAAAAGTCGGCATATATAAGTACAGCCTGTCGTTTCGCGCCGAAGGCGTCGAGAAAAAACTGGCCGGCAGGCTTATCTGCGAACCGTCCGGCAGTCAAGGCCCCGTGGTTGTTGACCCGAATAATCCCAAGCATTTCATCTATGCGGGCTCAAAAAAGCACTTCTACCACCTCGGCTACACTGCCTATCATCTCTTGGACACATCCAACGATGATTCGCAAATCGAAGCCGTTATTGACTATTGCATCCGTAACGGCTTCAACAAAATCCGTTTCTTGCTCACCGGCTACCCGCGTGACACCGATAAACGCACAAGCACCGACGTCGAGTATGGCGTCGCCGACCCCTGGAAGGCGCCGAATTACGGCTCCGAGCCGGGACAGGTAAATCCGCTCCCCGCCTGGCCCGGCCGGCCGCACAACTACGACTTCACGCGTTTTAACCTCGCCCACTGGCGGCGAATCGACCGCGCAGTCAAGCTTATGCGCCAAAAGGGCCTCGTCGCCACCTGCATCATAACGATAGAAAAGCAGGACCTGCCCAAAGAATATGGGCAACTGACGGAGCACGAGTACCGCTTGTACAGATATGCCGTCGCAAGGCTGGCGGCCTTCGATAACGTCTGTTTCGATCTTGGCAACGAGCACAACGAATTTCGAGACAAGTCCTGGGGCGACATTATGGGGGCATTTGTCAAGAAATGCGACCCCTTTGCCCGTCTCGCCTCAGCCCACGGTTACGACCAGTTCTTCTATACCGATTCCGCCTGGGCCGACTTTATCATCACTCAGCAATATGGCGAACCAAAAGAGGTTCATCAGTGGGCGCTGAAGTATTATCCGACGCCCAAGCCATACATCAATGAGGAGTATGGCTACGAGGGCAGTCTCGACAAATCCGGCCACGGCCAGTCCGCCGACCGTGTCCGCAAGTCCCACTGGTCCATCGCAATGGCAGGAGGATACGCCACCTATGGCGACTGGTCGAATGGCGTCAGCTACTTCTATATGGGCCACGCCGGCCCCGGCAAAGCCGCTCTACAGTTGAAGCACCTACGGTCGTTCTTCGAGAAGCTCCCGTATTGGAAATTGACGCCGCACGACGAGCTGGCGACTTCCGGCTTTTGCCTCGCCAAAGCGCCTGAGCAATTCGTCTTCTATTTCCCCACCGGTGGCCCGGTTGCCGTCAATCTCGAATCTGTCGGCGAAAAGACGCTTGCCGCCGATTGGTTCGACCCGCGCACTGGCAGCTATGTTCCCGGCCCATCGCTGCACGCCGGCAAAGACACTATCACTTGTCCCTCACCCGAAGACTGGGTACTCTATGTCAAGCCGGTAAATCCCAAATAGAAAGGATTACCATGTTTCAGCATCCACGCATTACCTGCAAGCCAGCCTTGTGTATATGTCTCTGGCTGGTCTTTCAGTTCTGCGTAATTTCATCGGCCTCAACGGATTTTTTCGTCTCGACAAACGGCAAAGACCAATGGTCCGGCCGTATCGACTCGCCTAACAGCGACGCAACGGATGGCCCGTTTGCCACGTTCCAGCGGGCCAGAGATGCGATTCGCCGGTTGAAGGCGTCAGGGGGGCTGCACGAGGGCGGTGTAACGGTTTGGATTGCAGCGGGCATGTATAGCCTTCAGCAAGGCTTTGAACTCTCATCGCAGGATTCCGGCGATGAAAAGACGCCAATCGTTTACGCTGCCAAGGCCGACGCACACGTGCGGATCAGCGGCGGCCGAATCGTAAGCGGATGGCAGAAGATCAGCGATCCCGCGATACTTGCACGATTACAGCCGGCCGCGAAAGAAAAGGTCTTCCAGGCCGATCTCAAGGCCCAGGGCATCACCGATTGGGGCCAATACAAGTCGCGAGGATTCGGCCGTTCCGCATCGGCGGCGCTGGAGCTCTTCTTCAACGACAAACCCATGAGTCTCTCACGGTGGCCCAACGACGGCTTTCTGAAAATATCCGGCATCCCCGGCTCATTCAAGGATGAGCACGGAGGAACAATGGGCAAGCTCGAGGCCGGATTCAACTACGATTCGGACCGCCCCGCCCAATGGGCCGACACCTCCGACATCTGGGTTCATGGCTACTGGGCCTATGACTGGGCCAACTCCTACGAGCACGTCGCCTCCATCGACACAAAGGCCCGCCTGATCAAGACCAGCCCGCCCTACGGCAATTACGGCTTCCGCGCTGGCGGACGCTTCTTCTTCCTCAACATCCTCGAAGAGCTGGATACGCCCGGCGAATGGTTCCTCGACCGCAAAACCGGGATATTGTATTTCTGGCCGCCCGAAGCTATGGAGAAGACGTCGGTCACGGTCTCGATCGTGGAGATGCCCTTGATTGACATCAAGGACGCATCCAATATCGAAATCCGCGGCCTGACGGTAGAGTGCGGCCGTACCGACGGTATCCGAATCGACGGCGGCTCCGACAACCGAATTGTCAACTGCACCATCCGCAATATCGGCAATTGCGGCATTTCAATCCGTCGGGGCTCGAACCACGCCGTGCAGGATTGCACCATCAGCGAAACCGGAGATGGGGGAATCTCGCTGTCGGGCGGCGACCGCAAAACAATCTCGCCCGCCGGCCACTCCGCCCGCAACAACCACATCCACCACGTCGCCCGATGGTCGCGCTGCTACGCCCCCGCCATCGCTATATCCGGTGTCGGAATCGTCGCAGCCAACAATCTCATCCACGACCACCCCCACTGTGCCATCCTCTTTTCCGGGAACGAGCATCTCATCGAGAAGAATGAAATCCATCACGTCTGCCTTGAGACCGGCGACGTCGGCGCGATCTACACCGGCAGGGACTACACCTATCGCGGCAACGTTATACGCTACAACTTCATCCACCACACCGGCGGCGTCGGCATGGGCTCGATGGGAATCTATATGGACGACTGCGTCAGCGGCACGCAGATCTACGGCAACATCCTCTGGGGCCTTCATCGCGCGGTCTTTCTCGGAGGCGGCCGGGACTTCACCGTCCGCAATAATATTTTCGTCAACTGCGACCCGGCCGTCGAGCTGGACGGCCGGGGGCTCAGCAAATCGCCTGTTTGGCACAACATGGTGTATCAGACCATGAAACGGCGGCTTGAAGACATGAACTACAAACAGCCGCCGTACAGCGCACGCTATCCGGAGTTGGCGGCCCTCGATGCCTTTTATGCCGCTGATGACGGCGTGCCGCCGGGGAATATTCTCGTCGCCAACAACATCTGTGTAGGCAGCGCCTTGCTGAAAATCACCTGGGGAGCCAATGACAAGATGGTCGAGCTCCGCGACAACATCGAGAATGTCGATCCCGGCTTCGCCAATCCCGATACCGGCGATTTCCGGCTCAAAAGCGATTCGCCCGTATTCGAGAGGGGGTTCAAGGCTATCCCCATTGAGACCATCGGCCGTATTGCGAAAGAATGACCTTTCCACCGTCCGTTATCGGTTCGAGGCCCTCGGCGAAACCGGGCGGAGTTCCGGCTAAGATGGCGAGGGCGCCGGGACGGTTTTTAGGGATGCTCTGCGATTCATCTGATTCTCCTTTAGTTACAGTCTAAGGCTGTGCTTCAAAGCCGATTGGCAAATCAAGACAAGAGTTTACCCGGAACCCTTGACCTTTTCCAGGAAGTGCCGGTACAATCCTGCTTGTTCGAACCGCCAGCATGACTTCTTGCAGGGCAAAGACTGAATCGAGGAGCAAAATGAAACCAACAATTTCTTTGAAGGTCATAACTGAGGTATTGATCATCCTGACGGCTGTCGGATTGCGGGGTACGCCTCTCTTCGCTTCCGTTTTCAACCTCAAGGTTGTTACCGACGCCTCGCCGGACTACCACGATATGGACGGGATGATCCACAGTATCACGAGCAAATGGGAGAAGGACGAAGAGAAGTGCTGGGCGCTATTCTACTGGAACCATATTGGCCGGCGACAGACCAGCCCGATGATTGTGCACGGCCTGGAGTGCACGGATCCTATCAGGCAGTTCAACGATTACGGCTACACAATGTGCAGCACGGTGGCGGGCATCAACTGCTCGATCTGGGATGCGATGGGCTACCAGGTGAAGTTCTGGGACATCTCAAATCATACGGTTTGCGAGGTCGAGTACGCCGGCCTGTGGCACATGTACGATAACAGCATGTCAGCTATCTATACGCTTTGCGACGGGGTAACCATCGCGGCAGTCGAGGATATCGGCAAAGAGGGGGCGTGTGCCCTTTCCGCCGGCCAAAACGAGCGGGGGCATGTCGCAAAATACCATTGCCTTACAGGCAACAGTATCAAAGGATTTCTAACGGGCGCCGATTGTCCCCGCGATCTCGACCAGGAATACCGATGCTTCAACCCGAATGGCCTCAAATACCGCTACTACTACAATAACTGGGACCGCGGCCACCGCTATATCCTGAATCTGCGGCAGAACGAGACTTACACGCGACATTACGCCGGCTTAGGCGATTCCGGCTCATTCTACGTCCCCAACAACGGCAAGGACCCGGAGGCCGCAAACGAGCGCTATCGAATCCGGGGTAACGGCGTCTGGACGTTTCGCCCGGAACTGACGGCAGCCGGCCTGAAGGACGCCTACGACGTCTCTGATTGTGTGGCCGCTAAGCCGTCCGGCGTTATTCCCAAACAGGCAGGCAAAGCCGGCTCGATTGTCTTCAAGATTCAAGGCGCGAATGTGATCACGGCTATCTCGATAAAGGCTCGGCTGCTGAGGGCAACCGAGGCCGATCTGAATTCCATATCCTTCAGCACAACAAACGGCCTCGCCTGGACAACCGTCTGGACCAACCAGAGGCTCGGCGAAGGCACTGTCAACATGAACCTGATTGACGGAATCAACGGCGCTTACGAAGTTCTTGTCCGCGTGACTCTGACGGGCAGCCGTAATCCGGAAGACGCCTTGCTGAAGGTAATCGAGTTCAGGACGAGGACAATGCTCAACAGCAAGACTCAGCCAAGGCTTCTGTTAGGCAGGAACACCGTATATGTTGGAAAGGGCGACCAGGCCGATTCGACCGTTATCTGGCCCGATCTCCAGGCGGACAGGTACAAGCCATATATCGTCGCAGAGCGCAACATCGCTACAAAGGCGGAGCATCCGGGCTACCAGGGAGTTATGTTCGCGCAAAGACCGAACGAAGAGGCATACATCGTGTTCAAGATCGACGCTCCTGCGAGTATCGGGCGGATCAGCTACGGCGGCCGATTCTACAACCGCGCGCCGGAGTCTCGAATCGATATGCAGCATTCGTTCGACAATGGGGCAACCTGGCAGAATAGCTACCGCCTGACCAGGACGGAGCCGCCGTGGGACGTTATTCATTACGAAACCATCACGGATATCCCGGTGAACACACGTTCGGCGCTGTTCAAATACATGCTGAGGAGCTCCGGGGCGGGTACGGATGCCTGCAGTATCTACAACGTTCGGATGGAGGCCGATTATGAACCGCGCAGTGCGGGCTTTGAACCGATTGAGGTAACCTTCGACTGGAGCGAAGTCCGGGAGGACTACGCCGTCGTGGAAAGAAGCCATACGCAACTTGTTACCGAGGTGCCTTTCAAGTACACGATAAATGTCGGCGGGGCCGACCATCCGGTTGTGAACCGGCTGCGGGTAAATCTGAAAGGGGCGGTGGATAATGTGGAATACGGATACTCCGATGGGATAGATGCCGGTGGCCGGAAGTATGTGCCTCACTGGGTATCCTATGGCAGGAACCTTGCCGAAGGCAAAAGCTACAAAGTCTCCGTTTCCTCGAAAACGTCCTGGGGCGCCGGCGATCCGCAGGGCACCAAGCTAACGGATGGCATCATAGGGCCGCCTTATGCCGGCGGGATTGGCCCGGGCTACGCTTTATGCTGGGATAAAGGCGACGATCCGGTAATTGAGGTGGACCTGGGACAGGCGCAACGCTGTGGGGCGTTCAGGATTCATCTCAGTGCGGGCTGGCCCTGGTGGGATGCCATGAAGGGGCAGGTTAAAGACAAAGTCGAAGTGCTCACATCGCTCGACGGCAGAACGTTTGAGAGCCGAGGCTTCTTCGCCTTGAATCTTAGATGGAAAGACATTCCAATCAATCACATGATGCCCGACGATGAGACTGCCACGGGTTTCACGTATGACCTGGTCCCGGGAGAAGCTGTGGAAGCGCGGTATGTTAAGTTCAAGATTACGGCCGAGCGGACTCTAACGGTGAGCGAAGTGCAGGTGCTTGATTCAATCAAGTACAAGCCCTTTGATTTGCTCGTCGCTCTTCCGGACGAAAGTAGCGGCTCCGTTCTCTAAAAGCTGCTTCTGCCGGCGGTAGAACACATTTGGATTCAGCCCGAACTCGTCACAGACATCTGAAACCGCCGGCAAAGTCGCCTCTTGACGCTATTTCTCTGATCTTCGGAAAAACTCTTCCCAACTTACTGGAATCGGCCGGGTAGTTGTGGTATTATGACAGATGCGCCGTGCAGCGGTAACTGCCGTTACACGCACGCAAAAAAAGTTCAGATAAAGGCCGCATCCGGGCGATACTGATAAGGGCCTTTTAGATGTTCGGCCTAACCTGTAATGTTGCAGAAGCCTTGAAAGTAAGGAGAATGATATGTCTTCACACGTGGACCGTCGCGACTTTATCAAGAAATCCCTTGTTGCATCAGCGGGCGGTGCGATGGCGCTCGGCACGGCCAAGGGCGATGAAAAAGGAAACCCCGCAATCAAAGTCGAGATCGGCTCGAAGGCGACTGTGCCCCAGGGCAAAATAGGAACTCTTAACGTCAGCAGGATACTCCTCGGCGGCAACCTCCTGACGCACTACACGCACAGCCGAGACCTCCAGTATGTCTATAACCTCACCGCCCACTACAACACCGAGGACAAGATACACCAGACCATGGCCCTGGCCGAGGCGCACGGCATCAACACCCTCTCCATCCACAATCCGCCGGGGATAGTCCCGATGCTCAAGAGGTATCGCTATCGTTACGGCGGCAAAATGCAGTGGATCATCTGCCCGACGGCACCCGTCGAGCCGGGCATGGAGGCCTACACCGAGCAGGTAAAGGACCTCGTCGATAACGGCACGGAAGCCATCTACCTCTGGGGCGTCCACTCCGACCGCCTCGTTGCCGAGGGCAAGATAGA
>JAFGTU010000297.1 GCA_016933985.1 Sedimentisphaerales bacterium
AAACTCGTCAGACTCGCCGTGCCCAGGCAAGCCGATACCGCCGCTTTCGCAAGAATCTTCCCCAAGGTCAACATCCCCCTGATCGCCGATGTCCACTTCAGCCCCGCCCGTGCTATCGAGGCCATCGAAGGCGGTGCGGCGAAGGTCAGGCTCAACCCGGGCAATATCAAAAAACGCGCAGACATCCTGCGAATCATAGACGCCGCCAAAATGCACAAGATCGCCATCCGAGTCGGTGTCAACGAGGCAAGCATCAGGGACCTCAACAAACAACCCGTCCCGCCTGATAAGCGCACCGCTCTGATGCTCAGAGAAATGAAGAAATATGTCCGCCTCTTCGAAAGCCGAGGATTCACAAGCCTTGTCTTAAGCGCAAAGAGCAGCGACACCTTCAGGACAATCGAAGTCAACCGCGTGATTGCCGAAACCTTCGACTACCCAATTCACCTCGGCCTGACTCACGCCGGCTTGCCCGAAGATGCCTGCATCCCTTCTGCCGTAGCCCTTGGTACTCTCCTGGCCGAAGGAATCGGGGACACAATAAGGGTAAGCGTTGCCGGCAACCCCCTCATCGAGGCCCAAATAGCAAGGCAGATACTGAAGTCGCTCGGCCTCGATGAACCTGCCGCCCCCCAGCTCGAACTGATAGTCTGCCCCACTTGCGCCCGCGCTGAAGTCGATGTCGTGGGACTGGCCCGCAAAGTGAAAAAGGCCCTGCCTAAAATCGAAAGACGGCTCCGCGTGGCCGTAATGGGCTGCATAGTCAACGGCCCCGGAGAGGCCGCAGATGCAGACCTCGCACTTTGCGCCGCCAAGAACAAGGCATTCATCTACAAAAAGGGCCGGAAAATCGCAACAGTGCCCGAATCCGGGATCATCGCGGCATTGCAGAAGGAGCTGGCGAACATATAGCCGGCGTCAAGCGTACAGACGATATGTCTTCCGAGTCACTCAGGATAACATTTAGCAGATTCCTCATAGTGGTCCTCTTTGCCGTCGCTTTCGCGTACATCGAATCCGCCGTGGTTGTATATCTGCGGGCGATCTTCTATCCCGGAGGCTTCGCGTTTCCTCTGAGGAACCTCCTGAAAGTCGATCCGGCGCAAAAATACCTGGTGCTAACCGAGATCGGCAGAGAGGCAGCGACCCTCGTGCTCATATTGGCGGCCTGTATCCTCTTCGGGCGCAACGGCAGGCAGCGATTCGCATATTTCATCGCAATCTTCGCCGTCTGGGATATCTTCTATTACGTGTGGCTCAAAGTCATCCTCGACTGGCCCGCCTCGATAATGGACTGGGACATCCTCTTCATGATACCGGCCGTCTGGGCCTCAGCCGTCCTCTACCCGCTGATAATCTCCGCCCTAATGCTCGCGTTCGCCGTTGTGATTCTGCATCGGGACGCCATCGGCAAGCCGATAGCCGTCACCCCGCTCGATTGGCTGATCTTCGCGGTCGCCTCCGTCGTTATAGTTGCCTCATTATGCACGGCAGGCCCCTACATGGACAAGGTGGACTACCAGGCGTATTTCTACTGGCCGCTGTTCGCGCTCGGCGCAGCCTCGGCAGTGGCAGCATTTGCGAGATGCGTTTGCAGACCGCAACAATCGCCCAAGTGAAGCTTCTCTTACTTATTGCCGCCTTCTCGCCCCATTTCCGGTCGGCCTCCTGAACGACGAGCGCCGCCTGCCGCTTCCGTTTGGCGTGCTTTCGGAGGAGTCATCCTGCGCATAGCCCTCGAACTTCCCGAATATCATCTTGCCGGCGGAGGTCTGCAGCGAGCTGGTAATGCTTATAAGCAGGTCTCGCCCGATCTTGTTTCGCCCGCCCTCGACAACCACCATCGTTCCGTCGTCGAGATACCCAATCCCCTGGTCCGCTTCCTCCCCCGGCTTGATGACTTTGACCTGCATCGCCTCGCCTGGCAGAGCAATAACCTTCAGAGCGCTGGCAAGGTCGTTGATATTGACAACGTCCACCTCGCGAACCTGCGCAACCTTGCTAAGGTTGTAGTCCGTCGTGGCAAGGCGGCCATTGCGATCTCTCGTGAAAACCATAAGCTTCTGGTCCACGCCCTTGGCATCCTCGATATCTTCGATTGTCGTATCGTCAATCTCAATATCGATCTTGGGATCCGATTGCATTTCGTTTAGTATATCCAGCCCGCGACGGCCGCGCTGACGCTTGAGCTTATCCGCAGAGTCGGCTATGAATTGAAGCTCGTTCAGAACAAAGCGGGGAACGACCAGCGGGGCATCGAATAGCTTGCTCCGGCACAAATCCACAATCCGCCCGTCGATGATAACCGATGTATCCAGAACCAGCGGCCTGGCGCCCTTGGTCTGCTTGGCGAACTCCACGTAAGGAATGACAAAACGCACATCATCCTTCGTCCGCATCACAACGCTGATCGTAAGATAACACATACAAACGCCAAGCACCCACTTGATCGCCCTTGCGGTTTGCGGTATCAACTCTATCTTGTATGAATCGCTAACCATATCGACAACCGCCGCCAGCACAATGCTGATAAGCATCCCAACGAGCAGCCCGAAGAAAACGCCGGCCAACGCAGCCAGCTTCCTCTTGGGTGTGAGCACATCGAGCAGGAACACAAATATGGCCATTCCAAGCCCGCTAACCAGCACGGCCACGAAGTTAACCGAACCGGCAGCCCCTGAAATCTCCGTCGAGCTGACATTGACAAACAGCAGCGATATCACGATTACCCAGAATATAGCCCTGAAAACCCAAAGTAACATCGTTGTAACCTCCAAATTATGACATTATCTTATAATACACAACATCCGCTATTATACCCCCGCCTCAAGTATTAGCAACAAGCAATCCTAAATCCTCCCGACGGGGGGTGTGGCCGAATTTTCTGGCAGGTGATTTCATGCTTATTAATGGTTGTCCAGAAGGACAACAAGGATGTACTGTCGGAAGATATCCTGGAACTCACGAGTAAGACCCCTGTCGAGGGGCTGTGGAATCAAGGCAAAGGGGGGAGGGGGCTTCCAGGGGCAACAATTTTTTCGCAATTAATTGGTTGCGGCATACTTGGATGTACTATATAGTCGGGTACGAAATTGGTTTGCCGACAAAGATAGACACTACGGCTTGTGGTTGTAAGTCGTTTTGGAAAAGACGTTACGGTATTCGTTGTGATTAGGAATAATAGACTTGCAGTGGACGGTCAGAGAAGCGCATCATTCCCGGATGTAGTCCTGTTTCTTGGGGGGCCGAGTGCTTCGATGCGGTCAAGGAGGATTTATGTCAAGTAGCTCTATTGCCAACAAAGCCATTGAGCAGGGCAAGGGTATTGTACGCCTGGCCCCGAACTGGGTGCCCCGTTCGTTTTGCGTTCCGGGGCGACGTATAAAGCTGCATCCGGATGACTATTAT
>JAFGTU010000042.1 GCA_016933985.1 Sedimentisphaerales bacterium
AACATGACCAACAGCAACGGCTCAATCAGCCAGGTAAGGCTCAGAAAAGACGGCGTCGGCTACGTCGGCACCAGGGGCGAATACTACGATCACCTGCCTACCGGGGAGGAGCTAAGACCGGTTTATGGCTTTTGACGCTGCCGTCGGTTCATAGCCCGCAGGCCTTTATGTCCCTGCGGTATTTTAGGGAGCCAAAAAATGTTGCCAAATCGCTGCATCAGGGCTATAATTTCTGTGACCTATCGGCAGTTTGGTGCCTTTTTTAGATGGGATGGAACCCTCGTGGAACGCCTGTTATGGCACAACAAAGGGCACAGCGCATCGAGTATAGGCAGAACTAAGAGGCTTGCTATGGACAAACGGCTGCGAAAGGCCCTGGAGGGCCTATCCGACCCGGACATGGAGCGCCGCCGCCGCGCAATGGAACCCTTTGTCAGGGCAACATTTGAAACATTTATAAGGTACTTGTATCGATATCTCGGCAACGAGGTGGAATGTGAGGATGTCCTCGAAGATGTATATGCCGATATTTGGGAGGACCCGGGAAAACTGCGAAACATCACCAGCGAGAGACTATTGCTCAGAACCGTGTATCTGTACTACATGCGAGGCCGTCTCAGGGATGTCTATAGAAGGCTTAACCGGAATTTGTGCCTGTCGCAGAATGATTTGATGAATCTCACGGCCCCTGATTTGGGTATCCTCGAGTTGATGTCGCAGCAAGAACTAAAAGATGCACTTGCCCGCATATTGGGCCACCTCAAAGCCAGAGAGCGAAGAGCCATACAGCTCTGGATGGACGGTATGTCAAACAGGGCAATCGCTAACGAGCTCAAAACGACCGTCGGGGCCGTGAAAATGCTGAAATTCAGAACCCTATTGAAACTAAGGAAAATGCTGCGAGATTATTGCCACCAACAGTAGCGCAGCAAATTCCGAAAGGAGCAGGATAAAATGTCTCACACAGATAGAGAAATCCAGGAATTGCTGGCCGATTATGCCGAGGCCCTGCGAGACGGCTCCATACCGGTTTTTCTCAAGTCCCTCACACGCGGCGAGGGCCGAAGAATATCGTCCGCCCCCGAGTTTTGGGATGCCGCCGAAGTCGTCAGATACCTCAACAGCGCCGGCTTCGCCGACAAGGCCGCCACGCCCGGTGTGGACCTTTTCATCTCACGAGTCGATGCCAAAGTCGCCTCGCGGCTGAAGAAGGCCCGCGGCTCGGCCAGGACCACACGCAAAACTCCCAGGCCCGCTGCAAGAGCGAAAAGGACTGAGAAAACGACATGATTCTGGACTGTTACCAGTGCTCATCCTGCTATTTTGAGGATAAGGAGGCATCGACCAGGATCGACCCAGCCACCATTTCGCCGCCCCAGCCACGAATGGAATTCAACGACGTCTTTGTCGTTTTTATCTGCGTCGAACTCTATGACGACCGCCGCGAGCTCGACGAGCTTGTCCAGGAATTCGCCAATCTCGCCGATCTTCTCGGAAAAAGACCCATTGTACTGTGCCCGAATGTCCACCTCTCCATCGACAGGGCCCCCGAAGATCATGCCGTCCGGCTCATCGCCGAGCTCGAAAAAATGCTCCTTGAAAAAGACTTTCAGGTTCACCGCCTATCATTCGGATATCACAAAAAGTACGGAATCCAGTGCAACGGCAACGTCGGCAGCACCATAGGCAGAAGGTTCTACGGCTCGGAAGAAAAGCAGTTCCTCAGACTCCTGACCCGTCTTGGGGTTTGCCAGCCGGAATCTTTGCCGAAAGATATGCCCGATTGGGCCAAACCCCTCACAGAGCGCCGGCTAAAGGTCCTGGCAAGCCGAAAAGAGGCATACGCCGTTGCAAGGCAGATGCTCAAAGACCAGCTCGACGCCACAGGCAACAGCGAGCTGTGGACATGCATGCTCTTCGAGGGCGAACGCAAGCCCATAGACGACTACCTCAGCACCCTCTACGAAATCATCGAGGATTATCCCGACGTCAGGATTCATCGAGCGATGAATCTCAGTGTCGCCGGCTTCTCAAACGCCGCCAGACATCTGTTCCGCAGGTATCCCGAAGCGCTCGAATCGGGCAGGCTTTGCATATACAACAGTGTCGTCTCTGATATCGAGTTTCTGCTCACCAGAAGCTCCGTCCTTCTCGCCTTTCCGCACAAACCCAAGAAGGCTGGCTCGCACGCAGGCGAAATATCGTTCGGCATCTACTGCAAGGACGCCGACTTCGCCAAGAATATGATCCATTGGTACAAGACCTTTCTCGTTGACGCAAGATTCGGATGGATTCGCACGGAGGCCGAGCTGGACGCCACCATAAACGAATTGGAGGAGGAAAAGTTTCAGGACAAGGGCCAGTAAGTGCCGAGTGAGAACCCCACGTAAAACGTGGGGCGAAATACTTAGCCTGCGGTTTTACCGCAGGTTTTGACCCATAGAATTATACTTGACAAAGTATTGAGGTTTAAGCTGTGAATACCACGCTGCACGCGGTTGTTATTGCCGTCTATGTGCTGCTGCTGACTGTTGTTGCGTTGCGCGCACGCGCCGCCACGGTGTTCGCCGACTTTTCCGTGGCTCGAAGGGCCCTGCCCCTGGCGTTGGTGTTCGGCAGCCTCGCGGCGACATACGTCGGGCCGGTCTTCTCGATCGGGTTTGTGGGCAAGGGATTCACCAGCGGCTTCCTCTTCTGGGGAATTGGTCTGGCTTACGCCGCCCAGAACATCCTCGTCGGCCTGTTCATCGCGCCTCGCCTCCGCGCACTGGGAAACTGCCACACCCTCGGCGACGCAGTAGGCCAGAAATACGACCGCACCTGTCAGATCCTCGCCGGCGTCATCTCCGTCGGCGTCTGCGCGGGCCTGGCAGCCGTTATGGCAAAGGCGGGCGGAGACGTCCTCAGGAACATCTTCCTCCTGCCCCATTGGTCCGCCGTTGTAATCGTGGTCGGCATAACCACACTCTACACCACCTTCGGCGGCCTCAAAGCCAGCGTCGTTACGGATGCCTTCCAGTTCACCTCCTTCGCCGTATTACTGCCCGCGGCACTGATCTGGATACTCCTTTCCCACCCAAATCCAGGCGGCATCACATTCACCAAGGCCATTGCAACCACCACTATGGCCGGCTTCAAGTCAACAAGTCCTATGCAGATTGTAGGACTGCTTACGGCCTTCCTGCTCGGAGAAACCCTGATTCCACCCTACGCCAACCGCGCGCTCGCCTCGAAAACCACTGCCGTATCGAGGAACAGTTTCATACTTGCCGGCCTCTTCAGCATCGCCTGGTTTGCCGTAATGATAGCGCTCGGAATCGCCGGTCGAACCGTCATCCTCGGCGACCCGCCCGAAGACAACGTCCTGATGATCTTGATCGAATCGACAATACCCAGATTCGGCTACACCCTGCTGCTCGTAGTGCTCATTTCCGTCATTATGTCGAGCCTCGATTCGCTTCTTAACGCCGGCGCCGTTGTCTTCACCCAGGATATCGTAAAGCCCTTTGCGAAATTGTCCGACAACGCCGCCCTGAATCTTGGACGCTGCGCCACCATCGCAATCGCCGCAACGGCCTGCGCCGGCGCCGTCGCCGTCAAGAGCATTGTCAGCGGCCTGCTCGTCTGCTACACAATATGGGCCCCGGCTATCCTGCCCGCTTTGATTATAGGTCTTTGGGTCAAGCGTCCGCACCCGCTCGCCGGCATCCTGTCTATGGGTGTCGGGACCATCGTGGCGATAGTCTTTGAGTTTGTCTATCATTCCGCTATAGGCATCCCCACCATAATCCCGGCCCTCGGCGCCGGCCTGCTCGCTTATGCCCTCGGCCACTGGATGGAGAAGACGAAGTTTGGAGCCTGAAATATGTCCTCAGTTATCGTAATACTCGTAGTAATAGCCGCCGCCCTGGTAATGGCAAGCGGGGTCTGGGTGGCAACAGCTCTGATACGCACCCTAACCCGAAGTAGCGCCAATCCGAACAGTAATCCGCCGACGGATACCCGACCGTAGGCCTGCCCCGTGCGGGCTTGTCCCTTGGGGAGGAAGATGCAATCTGCCGGCCACAGACAGGAAGTCGTCCTTGCGGACAATGGGGGCGCTGCCTTATATTGGCTCTGAGCCAAAAAAAGAAACCGGCAAAGGACGAGTATGGCAAAGCTGACTTTTACTCTTGAGGAGCTCATCGGCATCCTGATCGGCAAAAAGCTCTTGCCCGGAGAGATAGTCCGTCTGAAGGTTAAAGGCCAGAGAATCCACTTTGTTATTAAGACCGGCGCGTTCATTCTGCCGTTTGTCCCCGCTTCGCTGGGCTTCTCGAGCTTTGACGGCAATAATGCCGTATTCGAATTGACTATGGTGAGCAGCCATTTGAGCAGGGCCAAGAGTTTGTTCAGCGACCTGATCAAGCCCATGCTCCCGCAGTGCATGGAGTTGGACTACCCGAGGATATCCGTCGATGTGAACAAACTACTCGCCGAAAAAGGCATCAAAGCCGTGCGGGTGAAGGATATGTTCTTCGAGAACGAGAACTTCGCCGTTTTAACCTGCAGCATCCAAAGCTAACCATGCGGGAAGGAATGGCCGAGCTGCTCCGGGCGCACGGCGGAAAGGAATAGGCAGATGAATAAGCAATGGTGGCTGGCGGCGATGTTGAGAGTCAGCGGCGTGGGGATGATGTTCTCGCTGATCTTTGTGTTCTGCCCGTTTTCGTGGATGGTGCGGATCAACGGCTGGCTTGGAATGGGCCAGGAGCTTATCTATACACCCGTTACAAACTACCTTATCCGTACGCTATCGGGAATGTACGCAATCATCGGCGGGCTATTCATCTTCGTCTCTTTCGACCTGCCGCGATATCGCGATATAATACGATTCTTAGGCACAATCGCAATCGCCGCCGGAGTAGGCGTCACCATCCTCGACGCAATCCTCCGCCTGCCCTTAGCCTGGACAGCCCTCGAAGGCCCAATGACAATAGCCCTCGGAGCAATTATCCTCTACCTATCCAAACCAGCTCGAAGACGATGAAAATGCAAGCAGGATGGGTAGTGGGACTATTCTTCCGTCATCCTCTCACCGAATAGTCAGGAACGGTGACCCTCTAACGTTCCCTGCACTACCTCGTTGGCATGGTCACTGGTCCGATTCGACTGCCTCATAGCAAATGGTATCAGGAGTACAAGCAGTACCGTCGCATGGAACGCCGTAGCATTAGGGTCGGTCGTTCCGATGGTAAGAATTGTCAGTGCAGTCAGCGCCAGCAACCCGCTGTGTCCGACCTTGGCGTTAAAGAAATACACCGCTGCCGATATTGCCATGCCCAAACAAAGAAATTGTTTGGAAAAAGCAACCGTTGCGCCGCCCACCCGAAAGTAAAGCGACGCATAGTAAACCGAGAATCCGCCGCACAAAAGCACATAGATTCCGGCAATCACAGTAATATACCATTTTCTGCTATGTGTATTCATTCGGCTTCTCCTCGGCGGAGTACTGATTAGCCTACATTTCTCTTATACGTTCCATTAAGACACTCCTGCGTGTCCTGACTATATATAATACCAGAACATTAATCGAGTTTCAATAATTTTAACCCCAGGCTGGAATAGAAGAAAATGTGCTACCTGTGCAGTCTGTATGCTGCGTCCCATTGTATTTCGGGCAGGGGGATTTTCAGGGTTTGGTCGGCGGCAACGGTGACTGGTTGTGATTTTATTGTCTTTCCGGCCTGGGGGTCGAAGGTCTCTATGGTCCATTTGCCGCCGGGCAGGTCTTTTATTATTAGAGTTGTTGGCTTTGTCGGGCTGGGTTTAAGGTCCGGCTTTGCGGCGTTGGACCAGGTGTGGTGCGGGTTTTGTATCCATATCAACCCTCTGGTTTTGCCGAGCAGGCCGTAGCAGCGCAGTGTTGTTTCATCGGCGATGGCTGCCTCTATCTTCTTCGGATTCTGCTCAACGAAGTCGAAGCCTTCTATCCACCGGTTGAACGCCCCGTAGAGCGGATAGAGGTTCCGGGGATTGATGTAGCTATCCCACCACCACGACATCGGCGTGCCGGCCATCCTCCCTACCGCTTCGAGTGATTGACTGTTGAGGTTCCGTAAAGGGATTCTTGGATTGCAGCAGGAGAAAACGGCCAATTCGCAGAATTCAATCACGAGGATGGATAGCGATTATGCTTCAGCGGTCGTTGACTCTTAGATGACGAACTGATAACAGCCTTAGAACCAGCTCCGCCATTTGGGCGGCAAAATGCGCCCCATCTAATAATCGATAAAGGCAACGCCTTTACTATCGACGCCGGTCTTGTTGATCTTAAACTCGCCGGTCTCTTTCTTGTAAAGCCATCCTGTGGAGTCGTTCGCGGCGAAGGCGGCAGCCTCGGCAACATACGCGATGGTGCTCAAATTGTTGTAGGGGTTTTCGGGCAGTTTTCTCATATAAGGGCCATACCGGTACTCGCCGGCAGGGACCGTGGACGGAGAAACCGCTCCATTCTCCTTGGTCGTGGCCGTAAACTGGAATGCGAGCATTGCCGCACTGATTGGATTGCCGTTTGCATATCCGGGCGGGATGCCGTCGTGCTGCATCTTGTATAGTTCGATCTGGCTTCGCATTGTCCTTAGAGTGTCCCTTGCAGCCGACACACGTGCTTCTGCAGCATGACCCTGAAATGTCGGCAGAACCAGCGCGCTGAGGATTCCAAGGATTGCAACAACCAATATCACTTCGACGAGTGTAAATGCCCTTGTTCTCATTTATCTATTCCTGCAAAAAATGAAAGCCCTCGAACAGTATCTGCCTTATCGGCTATTACGAAAGGCTACTTTGCCGGGCGATTGCGTTTTTTCGAAAAATCCTTTTCTTAAGAAAAAAAGTGCATGAAACAGAGGCGTCTGTCCGATAACGTTCTTAAATTGTAATCTGCAACCAAGGATTGTTTTTTTAAGGAGTACAGCTATGGAAAAGAAAGGAAGTTGTTTACGAGCCGGGCCTATGACCATTTTGTGTGGTGTTCTGGCGATTTTGTTGTGTGTCGCGCCGGCTCTGCATGCCGATGTGGAGGTTCCACCCGCTAACCCGGAAATCAACTATCTGGTGGCAGGAAGCCTCTGGGTTTACGAGACTGCAAATATTCTTCCCGGTGCCGATATTGAGTTGTTCGTATATGCTACCGGCACTAGCACAGTAAACATCACGGGCGGTTCCGTCGGATGGTGGATAGATGTCGCTCCGGGCGCCGACGTGACGGTCTATGGCACAAATTTCAATCTCGGTGAAGGGACACAAGCCATCAATGGTCTCGTAACCGGCACTTATCCGAATGGTGACCTAATCAGTCTCGAAATTCAATGCCTTACGGGAGCAACCGTAACACTCGCTGCTCCGGGTGGCCCACCGCAGATAGCCATTGACATCAAGCCGGGCAGCGACGACAACACCATAAATCTCGGATCCAACGGAGTCATTCCGGTGGCTATCCTCTCATCAGCAGGATTCGACGCGACAGCGCTGGATCCTGACAGTATCTTCCTTGCCGGCGCCGGCGTTGCCGTCCGCGGAAAGGGGAATAAGTACCTGGCAAGCGAACAGGATGTAAACGGCGACGGACTGGTTGATCTCGAGATTAAGGTAGAAACTGAAAACCTCGATCCGGGTAAGTTCCAGGACGGCAAGGCGGTACTCCAGGTATTCGATGGCACAACAGAGATTTACAGTGGCTCAGACACCATTACCATCGTCCCACAGTAACGAATATTGAAATCGCTATTCTATAGCCTTGGCCTGTCAGGGGGCCTGTGGAGCGCCGGAACGGCAGTAAGTGTTCTCGGCTCCATCGGCCCCCTGACATATTTTGCGAGAACCGGCGATTCGTTTTGACTTTATCAATCCGCCTTAACGGTCCTGCATTCGAATAGCCCCCCCGCCGTTCTCCATTGGTGGGCCTTGAATTTCACCGTAATTTCGGTTTTGTCCTTTGTCAGCTCGGACGGGATCTCGTATGTGACGGTGAAGAATTGGCCGTGTATCATCTGGTCGATTGTGGCCGCTTCGAGGGCGCGGATCCTTTCGCGTTCGGCCTCGAATTGCTCTTTCGTTTGCTTCCACTGTTGCGGGGTGAAGATGTCCCAATAGACCATGTAGCGCTGATAGTGCATCTTGTAGAACGGGATGAGTGTGACCTCGCCGGTCGTATCGAGCCCCGGCATTCTCAGGACTGATTTGCTCACCGTGAATGTCCCCGGCGAGTCGCCCGGCTTGATATAATCTTCAACCGCCCTGCCGTCGGCGACGAGGACCGGGATTGGCGGCGACGAGACCTGGTCGAACTTGGCGCGTTCTTCGGCGTGAGGATCGATATCTTCGATGCCCTCTTTACCAAGCGCGCCTGCGAGCAGGGTCGGCCCGTAGAAGAACGCCACTTTGTTGGGATCGTCGGGCATAGCCTCGGTGCGAAGCTTCATCGGAAATAGCAGATCTATCCTGTCGCCCTTCTCCCAGAGTCGCTCGACGGCCATATATTCCCCGGGCCCGGCGCTATAGAGATAGGGCTTGCCGTTGACCGCCAGCCTAAGATCATCGACCGCCCAGCGGGGTCGGCGGATCTTCACATTCAGCTTGACGGGCCTGCGAGGATCCAAGCTCAGGCGGATATTGCCGTTGAGAGGATAGCGGGTCTTCTGAGTCAGAACAAGGTCCTTCTGTCGGAAGTTCAAAACGGATGGAATGAAGAGATTCACGTACAGGGTCTCGTCATCGTGGAAGTAGATGGAGTCGCCGTACTTGACGTGGCTCTCCATCCCTGTCCCCGTACAGCACCAGAAAGAATCGAAGGGCGTGTTGTAGGTCTTGAAATGCCCGGACTTCAACGGGCAGAAATATATCATCATCCCTTCGTTCGGGTCCTGCGATGCGAGGATGTGGTTGTAGAGGGCCCTTTCGTAATAGTCCGCATATTTTGCCTGCGGGTCCATTGCGAAGAGCTGGCGGGTCAGCTTGAGCATGTTGTATGTGTTGCAGGTCTCGGTGGTGTGCACGCTAAGGTGCTTGCTGAAATCTTCAGGCGGGAAGAAGTATTCGTTGTCGGTGTTGCCGCCATTGACGTAAGTGCGGTACTCGATGACGCTTTTCCAGAAGAAGGCCGAAGCCGTATTGTAATGCTCATCGCCTGTGAGCCGGTAAAGACGCGCCAGACCTATGAGTTTCGGGATTTGCGTGTTGCTGTGCAGCCCTGTTAGATTGTCCTGTTCACGAGCGAGGGGATCGAGAACACGATGGTGGTAAAACCGTTTGGCCAGCTTGAGGGCCTTTTCGTACCCCGTCAGGGCGTAGATCTCCGCGAACGCCTCGTTGATTCCGCCGTGCTCGCAGTCCAGCATCTTCTCGAACTGCTCATCGCTTAGCCCCCCCACCATCTCCCAGGCCCAGTCGGTCGATTTGACGAGGATATCTTTGGCCTTTTCGTTGCCGCAGTAGAGGCACGCATCGACCAGGCCCATGTAGAGCTTGTGCAGGTTGTACCACGGGACCCAGATTCTGTTGAGGTCGAAGCCGGCTGAGCGAATGTTGCCCGCCTTTATCTCGGCGAAGGCCTCCCGCGACCTCGGAAATCCGCCGACGAACCCGTTGCCCCAGGCCTTCTGGCACTGGCCCAGCTCATCGACGATGTAGTTGATTCTTTTCAGCAGGGATTTGTCTTTGGTGGATGCGTAGAGCTTTGAGACGGCGGTCAGATAGTGGCCGAGGGAATGCCCGGAGATAGTCGCCGTCTCCCATCCTCTGTAGGTCTCCGCTTTCGGTTTCAGACCCGCAAATTCGCGAAAGCGAGTAAGAAAGCGGTCCGGTTCGAGCGAAAGCAGATACTTGACGTCAAGCTCCATCGCAGTCTTGAAAGGGCTGTCGAGCAGGCGAACATCGCCGAGACCAAAGGCATACACTTTTTGCGGGGCCTTGTCTTCTATCTTCAGCCCCTGATTCGGCACAAGGGTATCGGCCAAAACACTTGTACATAAAACTACAAACAGGCAAACAGTAGCTTTTGCGAGTGATGTTTGTCTTGCCATTTCTGCTCCATACCAACAAAGGGTATTCATCTGTTCACACGCCGACCTGCATTGAGCCGGCTTTCAAATAATGTCATTGTCCAGCGAACACATTATGGCGAATCAACCCGCCAAAGTCCCGAAAAAAAGTAGGCGATACGACCGGCCGGTTGCCTGCTGCAATTGAACTGGCGGCCGATACTCCAGATCCTGAGCAAGTGGTGGGTGGGATACATCGTATTTCGCGCTGATTTGGTTGACTTTCGCGGGTGGATATGGTATAAAAGGGTAAATAGAAGATTACCAATCTTTGGACTGATAAGGGGATTTTGTATGACTAAGCACGGAATCGCGATATCCGGCACGGCGTTTATGCTCTTTTTGCTGGTATTTGTCGGGCCGGCATTTCCGTCCGTAATAATGATACGGACGGGAGAAGATGCATCCTCCGAGGTGCAAATTGTCTGTGACGACGTTGCAGTCAGCGCGGATGATTCCGGCGAGGCGGCCTTTGCCGGGGGCGACTTTCGCTACTGCAATCAGCCGGGCGAGCCGAAGATCCCGTGGAAAGTGATGGATGTCCTGCTGCCCCCCAACGCGGAATTGGCTACGGTAGTCGCGGCGATGCGGGCGAGCTACGATATGGTTGAAGGTGTCTGGAACGTAGGCCCAACAGCTCCGCCCGCCACCTGGATTGACGGCAGGGAGATCGTGGACCTGCCGACGGATAGAAATATCGAGGATGGGTATGATGTCGATATCTATCGCGCCGACGCCTTCTGGCCGCGAGTTCAGGCCCGTGTGCTGGGCGCGGGCGGAATACACAATTTCCGCCTCGCAAAGGTCGCAATCCCGCTGGTCCGCTACAATCCGGTAACGCGCCGGCTGTTGTCCCTAACCGCAGCGGACGTCTCGGTTACATTCAGCCGCACGAGAGCCGGGGCCGTTGCCCGATCCGGCAGAGGCGCCCGCCCAAGGGTGAGAAGGCTAACTGTCAATTTCACCGCCGCTGCCATCGAATACGACGCTGCCGACGATGTTATTAGCAGCATCTCCTCTTTAGATAATTCCGAGGGCGAAGTCCTCCCTGCCGGCCTGAATTCGACGGGCTATACGATTATTACAACCGCAGCCATACGCAGCGCCTCGACAAAGCTAAATAGCTTTGTCCAGCACAAGCAGGCGCGGGGCTTTACCGTGAAGGTCGTCACCGAGTCCGCGACAGCCGATGGGATGCACTATCTGACCGGCTCGACGGCCGATCAGCGGGCGGACAATATCCGCACCTGGCTTAAAAACAATTACATCGCCGACGACACGCTCTACGTCCTGTTTATCGGGAACCCCCATCCGGAGACGTTTAACACGAACGAATCGGTCCCGATGAAGATGCTCTGGCCGAGAAGCGATAGCGACGAGTACAGAGAGGCCCCTTCGGACTTCTACTTCTGCGACCTTACCGGCAACTGGGACCTCGATGGCGACGGCCTATCCGGGGAAGGCGCGGGCGATTTCGGCACCGGCGGTGTGGACAAATACTGGGAGGTCCTCGTCGGACGCATCCCGTACTACGGCATCATCGCCGATACCGATGCCATACTCCAGAAGACCATCGACTATGAGAGCTCAAACGATGTCAACTGGCGGCGGAACGTCTTGATTGCCATGGTTCCGCTGAGCGAGGGAACTTTCAGCTACGACCTCGGCGAGAAAATCAAGTACGACCTGCTTGAGCCGGAGGGAATCCCCTCGACCCGGGTCTATCGCGACGGGTACGGCTTCACCCCCTCGCCCTCGTATCACTGCCTTCGAGACTATCCGGCGACGGTCTGGAGCCGGGATGAATTCGGCCTGATAGTCTGGATGACGCATGGCTGGTCGCAGGGCGCAAGCAGCGTTATGACCAGCGACGACGCCGTTAATCTGAACGACTCCTATCCGGCAACGACGTGGCAGGGCTCCTGTACAAATAGCCAGCCGGAAGACAGCTATAACCTCGCCTACGCCATCTTGAAGAACGGCGGAATCGGCAGCTTGGGCGCCTCGCGCGTCTCATGGTACAGCAGCGCGACGAATATGGATTCCATCGGAGGAATGGGCTACCAGTATGCACTGCGGGTGCTGGCCAGGCAGAGCTGCGCCGATTCGCTCTGCGACCTTAGGCAGGATGGCTATGGATATTGGGCCAACTGCTGCGTCTTCAACCTCTACGGCGACCCATCCGTAATTGTGATGGGGCCGACTCCCGCGTTTACCATAACGCCGACCGACGCCGTGTATATGCCTGGAGCCGAGGGCTTGATCGGCTTGGCAAGCAGGACATTCACGCTCAACAACAAATCATCAGGGCGAATGGCGACGCCGCTGGACTGGACCGCTTCCCACACCGGCACATGGTTTGACCTGTCTTCTTACGGCGGAACGATTAACGCCCAGGATTCCGCGACGGTTACCGTAACTCTGAATGAAGACGGTATGAACGCAAACGTGGGCACCTATGAGGATACGATAACCTTCACGGATACAACCAACGGCATCGTCGAGCAACGCAGCGTAGCCCTGGAAATACACCCGCACGAAACTGTCGGGCATTGGAAGCTCGACGAGACCGCCGGAACCACCGCAAGCGACAGCAGCGGCAAAGGCAACAACGGCGTGCTGACGAATATGGACGACGCCGACTGGGTCGGCGGGCAGTTCGGCAACGCACTCCACTTCGACGACGTCAACGACTACCTGTACATGGAAAGCTTCTCCCTGCCCCAGGAGTCCTTTACCGTGGCCCTGTGGTTCAAGCCGCTCAATAATATGTCACGCACCACCAGCAGGAGAGACCTTATGTACTGGCACACCGGAGGCGAGCCGCACATGTCGTTCAACAGGGCCGGCGATGGTAAGATCGGCCTGTATGCACGTATCGACGATGTCGAGTACAACGACATCACGACCACAACGACGTCCTGGTCGGCCGGTGTCTGGTACCATATAGCCGTGACTTTCAACGGCAGCGCTTTCAAGGTTTATCTCAACGGCTCTCTGCAAAACGCCGTCAGCCACCCCGGTATGCACAATGTCGCCGTCGGCCTGTCCGTCGGCTCCGACGAGGGCGAAAAGGCATTCGGATGCACCATTGACGATGTGCGCTTCTACAACTACGCCTTGCCCCCCGCGGCGGCCCTGGCCCTGCTCATGGGAGGACAAGCCGAGAATCCCATGCCGCCGCACGGAACAACAAACGTAAGGCCATACACCGGACTTCAGTGGACACCGGGACTCGCGGCGCCCAACAGCGACGTCTATCTGGGCACGGACCCCGA